>NZ_SRLV01000030.1:0-88526 GCF_006518205.1 Myxococcus sp. CA005
CTGGAGGCCAATGGCATTCAGACGGCCTACATCGCTCCAGGCAAGCCCTGGCAGAACGGTACCAACGAAAGCTTCAACGGCCGCTTCCGGGACGAGTGCCTGTCAGCGGAGTGGTTTTCCACCAGGAACGGCATCAGCAGCGCCGCAGGACTCTCGTAACGCGTGGTCCGAAGAACGGGGGCAGAGCACGCCTCTCTCTCTCTCTCTCTCTGCTTTCCGGTTTCGCCTCTTGCATGTCTTGCTGGTCCTGGAAGGGGCAATGCAAGGCCAGCGAGGACTCTCCAAGCTCATACTCAAAGTGAGGGCTCTTTTAGGGGGCCTCTAATCCAGCCGCCTCCTCCGCCGTTTCACGGTGGCACTCGCTCTTCTCACGAGGCGCCGGCTCACCCGGCCAGAGCCTCCCGAGAGACTCCAATAGCCCCAAGACTCCATAGAGAGAGCCCCCGCTCCTCGCGCGGGCCTCGTGGCGCAACCTGGCCACACGGGAGGTCACCGCCAGCCCCCAGCGCCGAGCACGCCGCCGATGACCGCCCCCGTGAACGGGTGGCCGAGAATCGCGCCCGCCGCGAGGCCGCCCAGCCCGCCGATCGCCGCGCCCATCTCCGCACGCCCGTGACTCTGGTTCACCTCCGGCTTCGCCTCGACCACCTCCGCGGCGATTGGCTCCATGCCCGTTCTCGTGGTGAGCCTGTCGAAGTTCACCCGGATCGCCGCCGGCTTGTCCGCGCGGGTCGACGGCTGCAACTCGGTCATCGTGCCGTCCACCTCCGAGCCCGCGGCAACGAGCGTCTTGCCTGCCGCGTCGTTGATCGGCTCGACCATCGTCGCGCGCACCTGATCGCCACCTTGCTATCCCGGGTGGAGAGCGTGTCCTTCAGTTGCACCTTCAGCGGAGTGCCTGTCTGCAGGCTCGTCGAGCCGCTAGGGATCTGCTCGGTCTGGGTCACGGGCGCGGTGCCCCCGTCACGTTCGCGGTCCGGCAGGCACCGAGACCGAGGCTCGTCATGAGAGCCAGCGGCAAGGCGATTCGTCGCATGCCAGTGCACTCCATCAAGGGCCCATCACCCCAAATGTGGGGGCGCCCACGAGCGAAGGCCAACGCCGGGGCAGGGAGGGCGGCTCATCCTCGGGCCCCTGCCCCACAGACTCGGATGGATGCGGACAGCGCGCGCCACAGGCTTGGACGGGCACACTGGCGCGGAGGCATTCCAGGGAGCGAGCATGGAACAGCCGAACGGAGGGGAGAGGTATTCGACACATGAGGCGCGTCCAGCCGATGTGGCGCTGCCCTCCGAGCTGCCCCCCGTACTGCCCCCCCGAGCGGTGCCGGTGAGCGGTGCTCCGCCCACCGGCGAGCCGGCTACGTGCTCGGCGCCTGGATTTCGCGAACACTCCCCCAGCGATACCAGAGGCCATCAGTGCTCACGCCATCGCTGCGGAAGTAGACGGTGATGTTCGGCTTGCCGCTCTCCGAGCCCACCCGGCTCGACCCGGCGGTCAACGGCAGGGCGGGATCGATCCCCGAGGCGCAAGGCGAGCCGCCCTTGCCGAACTGGGTCCCGTCGTCGATGAACTCGTTGATCTTGGTCCACTGGCCGCCGTTCACGCCGTCGGTGAGGTCGATCCACAGCTCCTGCTTCACCTTGCCGCCCGGCAGGTCGTAGACCACGTGCTTGTGGCCGATCCACGTGTTCTTCGGGAGCGAGGACGACCAGTACTTCTTCTGCACGACGTACTTCGAGTCGGGATGGTTCGTCTCCTTCTCGAAGTCGATCTTCCCGTCGTAGCGCATGCGCGCGCCGATGCCGCGGGTATCGCACTTGTCGCGGTTCTCGGAGCCGGTCGTGCCGTGGTTGGTGCGCGCGAAGGAGACCATCCCACCCCAGTTGATCCCCGAGTCGCTCACGCGCTTGAAGTACATGGTGATCTCCACGTTCCGCCAGGGGTCCTGCTTCGCCGGATCGTGGACGTACATGCGGGGGACGCTGCCGGAGATCCGCAGCGTTCCGTCACCGGGAATCTTGTACGAGGCATTCCCATGGTCAGCGTCGAACCAGGAGTCCTTCGGGTCCACTCCGTTGAAGGAACGGGGGGTGGAATCCCACTGCGCGTACCACGCCTTTCCGCTCGCGAGCGTCGGGTAGAGCATCTGGATTCCGAAACGGTCCGTCGCCCCTCCATCGCTCGAGGTATCATCGGCGCCGGGACCTCCAACGCTCGAGGCATCATCGGCGCCGGGACCTCCAACGCTCGAGGCATCATCGGCGCCGGGACCTCCAACGCTCGAGGCATCATCGGCGCCGGGCGCGCCTCCGCACGCACCGGCCAGACCCATGAGCACGGTGGAAAGCAACGTGGCCTTTATCCATCGGATGTGCATATCGATGTTACTCCTAGCTGTAGATGGCACTCCTTACCGTCGCGGACCGAAGGCGCCGACTCGGGCAGCCTCAGGTCCGGGCGGAAGGGATCACGAGCGCGGGTCATCTACGAGAAGCAGCAGGCCAAGGGCCCGCTCCCATGCTCGCTGTACGGGTGTGCCTACCCAAAATTCAGTCGCTGCGTCATGAGTGCGTCAAGGCTGCGTCAAAACGCGCGTCATGACGTGAGCGATACGCATAACGAGCCGCTGGGTCCTCTCTTCCATTTGATAGAGGTCGGAATTACGCCCGGCTCAGACGCCTCAACACCTCTCTGCCCGCGTGTGGACACTCCCATCCCGTCCTGCGAACGCAAGTAGGCTGGTGCAGCACGCGCGCACCTGCGAGGGTGTTGTTGGAAGAACCGAGACGCTACGCAGCGCGGCGCTCGTACCGGTGGTGGAGCCCGAAGACTTCCCGTAGCTCTATCACCTTGGCTCCGTGCTCCGGGCCCTGCACCTCACGCGTCTCGGGCGCATCTTTCCCGAGTGACAGGTGCGTCCGGCTCGCATTGTAGTAGCGCTGGTACTCGCGCAGCAGGCACCGAGCGTGGGCTTCGTTCAAGACGACGACATGGTTCAGTAGCTCCCTACGTATCGAGCCGATGACTCTCTCCGCATAGGGATTCTGCCACGGACACCGTGCTGCACTCGGCACCTCGCGAATCCCCAAATAGTTAAACGTGGCGCGAATGCCCTCGGAGTAGAGCTTGTCCCTATCTCGGTGCAAGTATCTCGGAGCACTGGCCCAGGGAAAGGCCTCTCGCAACTGCGGCCTTGTCCATTCTTCCGTCGGGTGCGCTGTCACATTGAGGTGGAGGATTCGCCTGTCCCGGTGACTCACAACCACAAATCCCAACAGCACCCCAAACGCCGCAGTCGGAATGACAAAGAAGTCCATCCCTGCGGACTCCGCCAGATGCAAGCGCAAGAAGTTCTGCCATGTTGGTGATGGTTTCGGCGCTCCCCTTCTCGGCCTGGGCATGTAACGAGCGACCGTTGTCTGGCCTACCTCCATCCCCAACTTCAGCTGGAGAAATACCCAGAAGAGGCGATCGCCCCGTGCAAGCCTCGGTGATGGGCGCTTCTCGCGAAAGACCGCGAGTTGCTGGCGAAGAGCCACATTCTCCAGAGCCAGTTCCGAACGGCTCCGCAAGGCCGAGCGCAACTCCAGAGCCAGTTCCGAACGGCTCCGCAAGGCCGAGCGCAACGTCTGAGCCAGCGCCTTTACGAAGGCCCTCATCCTGCCATGCTTGCCGGCCGTAGCCAGCACGCCAGAATTCTGCCGCCCCCCGTAACGGACTGCATGGCATCACAGAGGGAACCGCGCACACTCACCCTCTTTCGCCCGGTCAAACCCAGTATTCTTCGGACCCATCCGTAGGACTGTGCATGCAATGACGCGTTCGCCGACGCACGCTTCTCGCCGGCCTCGAATATCCGGTAGTCACAGCCAGGTCCTTCTTCCACAGCAGGCTGGAGAGGTGCTCGTTACACGTTGAAATCAATCTGCAGGACGGGTGTGTCCGCTTCGATGTCGCGCCGGAACCGCCCCCACCGGTCGAGCGTGCTCTCGTCGAGCACGGCCGGGTCGCGATACTGGTGGAACAGCGCGTAATTCATCGAGCGCTGGAGCGCGAGCAGGTCCGGCACGGCCGCGAGCCACTCGCGATCCATCCGTCGGAGCTCCCGATACCCTTCGAGGAACGGCCCCAGGAACGAAGCGGCCGCTTCGTCGCGCGCCTCTCGAGCCTCGCCTCGCGCGATGTAGAAGAGGAGTACCGCGATGTCCTTGACGAACCACGCGTACTCGCAGTTGTCGAAGTCGAACGCGGTGATCTTCCCTTCGGCGAAGCAGAAGTTGTGCATGTGGAGATCGGCGTGGATCAGCCCGTAGCTCTCCGGTGTTCGCGGTAGCTGGTTCAATCGCGCGATGATCGCCGCGGTGCGCTCGCGAACGAGCTTCTCCTCGGGAGGCGCGAACCGGTCGATGTCGACCACGTCGTACTCATGCCATTCCTGGCGCTTGAGCCTGGGGCTCGAAGGCGCGTAGGTCTGGGCGCGGTTGTGGAGCCGCGCGAACAGCCGGCCCAGCTCGCGGAACAGGGGGGGCTTCCAGTAGCGCTCCTTGAGCGGAGGCGCGTCGTCGAAGACGATGCCCGGCGCGCGCTCGAACGCGGTGGCGACGAAGTAGCTGCCGGGCTCGCGGTCTTCGATCCGCTCCACGAACTGCCCCGACTCGGAGAGGATCGGCGAGGCGATTGGAATGCGCGCGGCGGCCAGATAGCGAACGAACTCGACCTCACCCAGCGTGTAGTCGATCGTTCGCCGCGTACTGTGCGAGATGCGCAAGATAAGGCCTTCGCCGTCGTCGTTCTCCGCCTCGTAGACGAAGTTCTCGAAGGCCGTGAGCTCGGTGAGCTGCTCGGGCGACAGGCCATACCGGCGCGCAGCCTCATCGCGAATCGGCTCGTGGAAGCGGCGGACAAGCTCTGGATGCATCGAACCCTCTATTCCTTCAACGTGAGGCTGCTCTCACCGTAGCCCAGCACGGTCGAGGCAGAGTCGCTGGTGACCGAAACGCCCAGGCCGCGCGCGAGGGTCTCCGCCAACGGGGGGCCATTGCGCGGCCGCGTGAACACAGCCAGGTCTGCGCCGGTCAGGGGGTGATCCGAGCGCCGGAGCCGCTGGTTCAGCATCGCTTGCTCGCGCTCGACGACGCGCAGGCACCGGCGCTCGAGGGCGAACGCGCTGGCAGCGACGCCAGCGAGCTCACCGCAGAGGGGCTCCGCCACGGCCTTGTCTCCCGGCAGCCCATGCGCGAAGAGCTCGGCCAGTCGCCGCTGGCTCGTGGCCTGCTCGGTGGGGTCCAGCTTCGCCAGCTCGTCCAGCGAGGTGCCCTGTGGCGTGCCGGGGAACGCCTCGCCGATGCGCGCGAACAACCAGCGGCTGAGCTTGATCTCGCGCTGGTATGTCTCGGCGAGCGGGAAATCGTCCCGGAGCAACGGGTAATGCGCGACATCGATGGGCGCCTCCACGCACTCTTGCAGCCCGGTGCGCGGGAGGTGTCCGGCGAACGCCGCCCGGAGCCGTTCGTGGAGCAGCCCCTGGGTCGCGCCGAGGAAGCGGACCACCGATTCGACGCGCTGCCCGAGCAGGCCGTAATCGAGCGCGGCGTCGAGATCGCCGAGGCGCGCTGCGATGTCGGGCTGGGCCTCGATGGGTGCCGGGGCCGAGCCGGTCAACACCTGCATGTACTCGTTGATCAGCGCCGGCGGCCCGGCGCACACGCCGTGCGGACCATGGAAGACCGCGTGACGCTCGGCATAGTCCACGATCGATTGCGCGGTGACGGGCTGCTCGGGGGCGTCGCGCACCAGGTCATTGGTGACCAGGCGAACTCCGTCGATCAGCCGGAACATGGCCGCGAGCCCGCTGTCGAGCTCTCCGTTCGGCACCGGCTGGGTGCCCCGCACCAGCACGTACCCGACCGACGCGAGCGTGCAGACGACCATCATGTGGAGCTCGCCCGCGGTGAGCACGCCCGGGGTCCGGGGCGGCATGCGCGCGAGGAAGGCCTTGCGGAACTGCTCGGTCAGCGAGAGCAGGTCCGGCCACTGACGTGCCATGCCCTTCATCGCGGTCACGTTCATCGGGCGTTCGCTCTGGTACCGGCTCCCCGCGTAGTGGCACTGCTTGCGCACGGTGGGGAGATCGAGGAACAAGGTGCGCGGTGCGACGTTGTTCTCGCCCACTTGCCGGCCGTCACCGTCGAGCGCCGGATGCGCCACGCGGTAGACCGGCACGACCACCTCGAGGTTCGAGAGCTCGAACGCCCGTCCGAACGCCTGTTCGGTCAGCACGGGGCAACGATTGTCGCGGGCGCTGAACGTGAGCGGCTCACGCCCGGCTGGCACCTCCCCCAACCGCTCAGGGAAGGACACCGCGGTGCGGCCCGTGGGCGCATCCGAGACCCGCCTCAACACCCGCTGTTCGATCAATGTTTCGAGCAGGTCCCGGATCTTGTCCCAGGAATGGGGCGCGCCGTCCGACCACGCCATGGCATCGGAGGCTTGAAATTGCTCGACCTGGAGCAGCTTCTCGCCCAGGGGCGCGATGTCCGGCTCGTCGAAGATGAGCTCCACCTCGCCATAGAAGAGGTGCAGGACCTGCTGGCCATTTCCCGCGTCGAGCCGGTCGTGCGTGAGCCGCCTTCGATTGGGAATGTAGAGCATCTCATCCGCTTGCAGCTGTGCCATGGCTTCTCACTCCCGCTTCAGTGTGACGTCGCGCGACCAGGTGCCGCCGAGCGAGCGATAGACCTCGACGCGATGGTTGAGCAGCAGCCGTTGCGCTTGCAGACTTGCGCGCTCAAGCCCGACCAGATTCGTCAGGGCGGTGAGCACCGTCAGATAGTCCGAATGCCCCTGCTCGAAGAGCCGCCTCGCCTCGTCCAGGAGCTGCTGCCCGAGCTGGACCTGCGCACGCAGGCTGCGCAGGCTCGTCGCCTCGTTCTCCTCCCGAACCACGGCATCCTGCACCCGTCCGATCGCGGTGTGCAGCGCGAGCTGGTATTGGATTTCGCGACGCTGGAGCTGGATCGGCAGTCGCATGTACTCGGTGACGCGCCTTCCATCGAACAGGGCCCAGGTCAGGTTCACCCCGACGACGGACTCGGCCAGGGCCGGCTCCGAGAGGCCGACCTTCAAAGCGCCCACGTTGCCCACCAGTTGGATCGTCGGAAGCCAGCTCGCCAGGTTCGCGTTGATGCGGTGCTCGACCTCGGCGACGCGAAGCTCCGCGAGCCGCATCTCGGGCGTGTTCACGTTCAGGTCGCCCGGCGTTCCGAGTTTCGGTGGGGGCGGGAGATCGGGAAGCTGTCGATCGAGTGGAATGACGTCGTCGGCGGGGGTTGGTACCCGGCCCAGCAGCGCCTTCAGCTCCGAATTCAAGAGCGCGTTCCGGGTGGCGATCAGCGGCACCTGCGATTCGAGGTTCACCAGCAACTGCTCCTGCTGCAGCACCACGAGCCGGGGCGTGAGGTGCTGCTCGAACCGCGCTCGAATCAGCCGGAGCAGTTTCTTGTTGTAGTCGATCTGCCGCAGCGTGAGGTCCCGGAGCGCGCGGGCCTCGAGGATGTCGAACCAGACCTGGGTGATCCGCACCGCGAGGTCCTGGACGCGGCCCTCGGTGAGCTGCCGCTGCTGCTCGGCGAAGTTCAATCCCGCGCGCCGCTGCGCACCGAGGGCTCCAAACAGGTCGACCTGGTAGGTCACGCCGAAACCGACGGTGGCGACGTTGTACTCGGCCCGGGTTGGCGGCGCGGGCGGAAGGTTGGCGTTGGCAACGACATGACTCAGCCCCGCAGGGTTCAGGATGCCGACCTGGAGCGGGTACCACCAACCTTGCGGCACGTTGGGGTCGAGCTGGTTCTCGTAGATCAGCTCCCGCACCTCGCGCAGGACCAGGTTGTCGCCGAAGCACTCTTGGATGGCCGTGTCGAGAGCCGGATCGGCGAACGCCGTCCACCAGACCGCGTCCTGGGTGACGCGCTCGGCTGGCTGCGCGGGCACGCCCTCCTTCGACGGCCGAGGGCTTGGAACCCCGCCCTCGGGTGCGCTGGATGGTTGGGCCGGCTCGGTGCGCAGTTCGCTGGCGGTCGAGTAGCTGCTCGGCGTCGGAGGCGGTTTGACGACGACGGGACGGATCAGCTCGCAACCGGAGCAGGTCATCGCGAGGAGGGCGAGCGTCAATCGAAGTCTCATGGGTGGCTGACGACCACGAGGGCTTTCGCGTGGTTGAGGACGCAGCGCTGCGCGACCCGCATGGTCTCGGGATCGAGGGAGGCGAAGCTCTCGTCGAGGATGACCAGCTCGACCCCCTGCAGCAGCGTGCGCGCGATGTAGAGCCGGCTCTTCTCGCCGTGCGAGAGTTGCCAGCCGGTCTCGCCGATCATCTCCTCGAGGCCGGCGGGCATCTTGGCGATCAGCTCGTCCAGCCCGAGCTCCTTGCACAGCGCGGCGGCCTTGGTCCGCAGCTCGGGCGAGGTCGGCCACTCGCGCCCGAGCAGGAGATTGTACGCGAAGCTGCCGGACAGGACGTGGTTCTCGTGGAACTGCGGCGCGGCGGTGATGCGCTTGCGCCAGCCCGAGGAGCCGAACGTCGCGCGGTCCAACGCGTGCAGCAGCATCACACCGCCCTGCGGCGTCCTCAGGCCCGTCAACAGCGACACCAGCGTCGACTTGCCACCGCCCGATGGGCCCTCCAGCAAGATGCGGTCGCCCTGCGCGATCTGGAACGAGCAGTTCTCGAGCACCGGCCGGGTGCGCGCGTCGTGCCGGAAGGTCACGCCCCGCGCCTCGATGAGGGTTCCGCCGGCGGCGTCGGTGGGCTTGCCTCCCTCCATTTCGAGAGGGACTTTCGATTCGAGCTCGGGGCGGCCCACCGCGAGCAACAAGTCGCGGATCTGCTCGAACGACACCGCCGCCTGGGAGACCTGCTGGAAGTAGACGGCGACCTCGTCGAAGGCTCGCAGCGCGAGCAAGATGCCGCCCACGGACACCGCCAGCGCGCTGGCATTGGCCGTACCGCTGCTGAACGCCGGCAGCAAGGTCAGCAGGGCGAGCACCAACCAGCCGTCGCGCAGGAGCGCGGTCAGCTGCATGGTCCGGCGATCCATGACCTTCGAGATCTCGGAGTAGGAGCTCAAGCGGACGTCTTCGCCATCATGCCAGCGCTCGAGTGGAAGCTGCGCCAGCCGCGTCCGATGGCCGAGCATGCGCTCGAGCAGGTCGTGGGTGATCTCGACGCGCGCGCTCGACCACGCCCGCTGGACGCCGTAGTGGCGGCGCGCGAGGACGAACGCGACCACGACCCACAGGACGAGCACCATCGTTTGGGGCCACCCTCCCGCACCGAGCACGAGGATGACGCCCGCCAGGATCAAGTCGACGAGCGACAACACCGCGAGCAGGGCGCCGCCGACCGCAAGCTGCTCGACGACCTCGGCCTCGGCGACGCGGCCGAAATGGCGGCCGATGCCGTCGAGCCGCACCTCGTCGGGGGTCAGCTTGAGGGTTCCCGCAAGGAGCTGCTGCTTCAGCAGCGTTCCGAGCCGGATCGAGAACACGCCCTGCCACCACACCTCGAGCATGCGGAGCGGAATCGCGCACGCGATCACCGCGATCCACCCCAGGAACCAGCCGGTCTCGAGGTGGGCCTGGAGCGCGGCGCGACCGAGCAACCAGAACGAGCCAGCCAGCACCAGCGAGAGGAGCGTGTGGCTCACGAGGATGCCGGCGACGAGAGAAGGGATGTCGCCGAGCAGCGTCCGCCGGCTCGCGGTGCGCCTGGGGCGCATGATCCAGCCGGTGCGCAGCTGCGCCTGGCCGAGCCGCTGCAGCAGCATCTGTGAGCGGGCGTGCTCGCGCGCACGGGGCGACATCTCCACGCCGCCAAGCAGCTGGTCCACCTCGGCGACGGTGGCTTCCTGCTCTTCGCGCAGGAGCGCGATCGCGCTCTTCGTCGGGACCGAAACCGCCGTGGCGTCGCGCGCGAGCAGGCGCAGCTTCCCACGCCGCGTACCCAGCAGCACCAGATAGGACGGGACGCCGTCTCGCCGGACCTGGAGGATGCAGGGCGCGGCGCGTGCAAGGACGTCGGGCAGCTCGTGGTAGAGTGGCGTGATCGGCTCGAGCTCCACGCCGAGTCGATCTCCGAGCGCGAACATCCAGACCCGGCTCGGCTCGACGGCCGCCGCGGGCGGAGCGATCTCGCCCGCGGCCCTGCCATAGCCTTGCCTCTGCGCCAGCTGCTCCAGCGCGTCGGGCAATCGCTCGACCGGCCACAACAGGTCGGAGTGCGAGCGCGTCATCCCGCCAGCTCCAAACCGCCTGCGGCGGGCTCCGCGACCGGCGTCTCCACCGGCTTCGGCGCCGGCCTCTCCACCAGTTGGCCGTCCGAAAGCCACCAATGGCGCCAACGCCCACCGCCCCAGAGCAGCGTGCGATTCTCCTGGTCGGCGCGAAGGAGCACGGCGTACCGCGACTCTTTGTTCGCGAGCAGCTCCTTCGGCGGCCCGTTCTCGAGGATCCGACCGTTCTCGATCACGAGCACGCGATCGAACTCCTGGGTGTGCTCGACGTCGTGGGTGACACAGAGGAGTGTGATGTCTGCCCAGAGCCGCCGGGACTCGGCGAGGAGCCGCGCGCGCCGGTCGCGATCGAGACCGCGAAAGGGCTCGTCGAGGATGGCCAGGCGCACGCCGGAGCGAAGCATCGCGCGCGCCAGGCGCACGCGCTGACCTTGGCCGCCCGAGACGAGCCCTCCGCCTTCGCCCAACGACGTCTGCAGCCCGTCTGGAAGCGCCTCGAGGATGTCGAGCATCTCGGCGCTCTTGAGCGCCCCCGACAGTGACCAGCCGTGCGCGCCGTCGTTGCCATACCGGAGGTTGTCGATGAGGCTCTGGTTCCAGAGACTGATCGCCGGATCCACCCAGGCCGTGGTGCGCCGCAGCCGCTCGACAGCGGCCTGATCGAGCACCTGCCCGTCGACCTTGATCTCGCCGCGCGCCGGCCGGAGCCAGCCGAGCAAAAGGCCGACCAGCGTCGACTTGCCTGCTCCGGAGACACCGACCACGGCCACGTGCTCGCCGGGGGCGATGTTCAAGGAAACCTTGTCGAGGATGGTGTGACCGCCGCCTTTCACGCGGACCTTCTCCATCACGATCGAAACGCCGCTCGCGGCGTCCGCGGGCGCGACAGGCTCCTGCACTGGCGCCTCGGGCCGGGCCGGAGGCTCCTTGATATCGCCGATGACGTCGAGGAGCCGGCGAACCCGGTTCATCGCATTCGGGAACGCGCGGCTCAGCATCATCAGCCGCTGGCCGAGGATGGGGAACCGCAGCGCCCAATAGACGACCAACAACACCAGCGAAGCCCGATCCGTGCCCGCGAGGTACGAATAGACGAGCAGCATGACGAGGCCGTAGCTCCCCAGCATCAGCCCGCCTTCGAACCCGACCGACAGCGTCTGGAGCCAATAGCGCGCCTTGCTCCAGCTGACGAGCAAGGTCTCCTGCGCGCGGCGCAGCGACCGCTCGGCGCCGTGGATCCGGATCGGCGTGAGCCCGACGAGCGCGTTCAGGGTGAATCCGCTGAGCGCGCCTGCGTGCATCTGCACGCGCAGGTCAGGCTCGAAGAGCAGCTTCTGCGCGACCAGGGGCACGAGCAGCGTGACCGCCGCGAGCGCGAGCACGATGCGCCATGCGTGCGGTGCGGCCCAGATGAGCGCGGCAGTGATGCTCGCGACTTCGAGCGACAGGACCAGGGCCTGCGCGAGCAGGGGCGGCAGCGACCGCATCGCCTGGATGTTGTGCGTGCGAGACGCCATGTCGGAGGCGAGCCGGCTCTGGAAATAGCGGTCCTCCATCTCGGGGAGCTTCTCGAAATACGCCTTCCGCAGCCGCACCTCGAGCCGGCGGCCGATGCCGAGCAATCCCAATGAAATGGGGATTTGGATGAGCATGAAGCAGAGCGCGACGCCCGCAAGAACGGCCATGCCCGTCGCACGCTGCGCGAACGTGCCGAGGTCGCGCCCCAGGTCGAGCACGCCACGGAGCATCAGCGATTGCAGGATCCGCCCGAAGGTGGCGAACACCAGTCCCACCGCAATCAGGCCCGGAACGACCCACGAATCTTCGCCTCGCAGGCGGAGCAGCGTTCGCGCCGGACTCACCTGCTTGGCGATGAGCTCCGTCGCCAGGTCGCTCGCGAGCACGGCTCTCGGCGCGTCTTCGCCTTCGCGCGGAGCCTCGCGCCAACCGCGAACCCGCATCAGCACCGCGCCGGTCATCGACAGCTCGCCCTCCACCTCGGGGTTGGGGCGAACGGACCAATAGGCAGCGGGAATGGGCACTTCGCTGGAATCGTCCTTTGCAATCATGGATTGCAGCAGACCCGCCGCCATCCGGCCTCGCCGGACGGCGCCCGCGCGGATCATCGCTTCGGACGCCCGGCACGCGGCGTCAAGCCTGGCGATCGATAGATACCCAGGGTCCTTGAGCGCCCGGGCAACCAGCGCCCGCGCCTGCGTCGCACCCAGGTTCAGCAGGCGGCGCTCGAACGTCGCGACCGCCTCCTCGGACCCAGCCCATTCGCGCCAGCCGGTCGCCGGAACGGACGTGGTGTGCTGGTACAGGTGGCTCAGCAGCGTCGAAATCCGGGTCCAGTGACGCCCCGCCGCCGGGTCCATGACCTGGATGAACGGGCCGACGCGATTCCACAGCACCACGAAGTGCGGCCGTCCTCCCGCGCTGAGCGTGACGATGATGGCAGGAAGCGCCTTGGCTTCGGGGACCACCACGTGATCGAGCGGAAGCATCACCTGCTCGGCGTCGAGCCCGAGCTGGTTCGCGACTTCATCCAAGGTGACGATCGAGGTGCCATCGACGTCCGTCTGACACACTTCGCGAAGGACGCGATAGTTGAGCTCGGCGCCCATCCCCGCGAACAGGCTCTTGAGTGAAGCGGGGCCGCAATCCGTCGCCGAGATCTGGATCACCTCGGGAATGATTGAGCGCCGGCGCCTGGGAGGAGTCATGGTCAGCGGGCCTCGGCTTCGGGCCGGAACACGTTCGTGGGCCGTTCTTCAGGCTGCGGATTCCATTCGCCGACCGCCCGCATCAGCAGCGCGACAGGCGACGCCCGCGCGACCTCGACCTCCACCGACAGGGTCATGCCGTGGCGCAGCTGGATGCGCGGATCGTCCGGCGGTGCGAACTTGAGCTCGACGCGCACCGTACCGGGGATGGCCTCGGGCGTGGCGGTCTGGCCGGGCTCGGTCCCGACGGCCGTCACCCGGGCGGGGACCGTCCCGTAGATGGTCATCGGGTAGCCGTCGAGCTTGAGGCGCGCCGTTTGACCGGGCTGGATCAATCCGACGACCTCCTTCGGGAAACGGGCGCGCACCCGCACCTCGGCATTGCTCGCGACGATGGTGCCGACCCGCTGCCCGTCGGCAATGAACGCTCCCGAGCCGAGTTCCGCCACGTCGACCAGGTGGCCCGTGGCCGGCGCCCGATACAGCTTCCGCTCGATCTGGTACTCAAGGCGGTCGATGGTCCCCTGGAGCTCCCGGATCCGCCCCTCGGCGCCCAGCGCCTCGCGCTCGAGTTCCAGCAACTGCGCGGCGAGGGCTTGACGGCGCACGTTCTGCTCGCGCCGCAGTCGGATGAGCGCCAGGCCCTGCGCCGTCTGCGCGAAGCGGAGCGCGTCGACATCGGTCGTGCGCTCGAGCTTCTCCATCTCCGAGACCGCGCCCGCCGGGCTCTTGAAGGCCAGCTCCGCGCGTTCCACCGCGAGCCGGTGCCTGGGCGCGAGCTCCTGTTCCCTCCCCAGCGCCTCCTTGACTGCGACCTCGTCCACCCGTGCCGTCAAAGCCGCCTCTTCGTGCTTGTTGGTGATCTGCTGGCGGATGATGGCGAGCTCCTTCTCGGTCGCGGCGAGCGTCGCATTGCTCCGCTCGAGCTCGAGGCGCTCGGCCCGTGCGTCGAACTCGATGAGAAGGTCGCCTTCCTTGACCTCCTGGTCGAGTTTGAGCAGCGAGAGCACGACCCTGCCCGCGCTGGGCGGCTCGATGCGATGGACGGCGTTGTGTGGCTCGATCCGGGCCTGTGAGCTGGCCTTGACGAGCGGGACCTTGGCGAACAGCGACCATGCGATGAGCCCGCCGGCACACAACACCATCAGAGCGACGAACACGAGGCGCGTGTCCGACTCGTAGTTCAGGGAACGAAGGGTCCGCTCGAAGGGATATGCCATGGTCCGCTAACCAAAGTCGCCTTAATGGTCTTGCCCTGTCAACACCTCGGCCACTGCTTTGTGATTCACGTTCCCATTGCCTGAATACGAGCACCTCGATGCGACGCGGGACGTCGTCCGCATCGCCGCAATGCGCCACACATTGTTTTTGGCTCGATTTGACATCCAACTTCGAGTTCACTTAGCGTTTAACTCGAAAGGAGGCACGACATGAAGATCAAGATCCACGTTCGCGGCGGCCCGAAGGCGCGTTAGTAGTCAGGCGTTTTGATGCCAGCTGTTAAGGCTGGTCGTTCCTCGTTTTCGATCACCAGAGGGGGGTTGATGAGGATTTTCCATCAGCCCCTCCTCTTATTTCTGGTTCTGGCAACGTCTTGATCTTGCAGGTGCTCGTTCCTGCCAGGTTGCTCCAGAACCTCTCATGCGCTTGAACCGAATATGCGCTGCATGCGGGCGCCCCCCTCCCCTCCTGCGAAGGTAGGCAGGATGGCGCGGCAGCGACAGGTCTCTGAGGCCGTTGCTGGAGGGGCCGAGATTCTATGCCGCTCGGCGCTCGTATCGGTGATGGAGCCCGAAGACCTCGCTCAACTCTAGCACCTTGGCTCCACGCTCCGGGCCGTGCACCTCACGCCGCTCAAGTGCATCCTTACCGAGCGACAGGTGCGTTCAGCTCGCGTTGTAGTAGCGCTTGTACTCGCGCAGTAGGCGCCGTGCGTGGGCTTCGTTCAGGATGACGACATGGTCCAGCAGCTCCCGACGAATTGAGCCAATGACTCTCTCGGCATAAGATGTCTGCCACGGACAACAATATGTTTTTCGAAGAAGTGGCTGCGCCATTTCGTCGGCGTCTGCGACCAGGTTACCTCGAGGGCACTGGTGCTCGCGTCGACACCAAGGCCAGAGTTTGAGCCATTGCGCCAGTCGAGCCCATTGTTCGATGAAATGGGCACTTCGATTCGCTCGCCTTGTCTCCACTCATGCCCTGCGCTCCTCGTTTCGGTTTCGGCCAGCTGTCACAGAAGGGCCACGACCTGCTCCTCCCCATCGACGGCTTCGAGGAACAGCACCTCCTCCTGGATGTCGGGCGCCAGCAACCGCAAGTCCAGCAGGTGCGTCACACGCGCCCAGGTAAAGCCCAGTTGACCGGCGACGTCCGCCGCGCTCGCCACGAGCCCCCTCTCAATGGCGGACTCCAGATGGTGCGCCAGGGCCAGCATTCCCGCGACGTGTGCCGGCCGGCGCGACACCTCTCGCGGCGACGGTGGTGCCCCCTCTCGAAAACGCACCTTCGAGCGACGCACGCGGTGGACGTGTGCGCTGACGAGGCCGGCCTCCGCCTGCTGGGCTTCGGGGCTCGCGCTCACGCCGCCGCCTCCGAGCCGTTGCTGTCGAGAGGAAGGCGCTCATTCTCGACGAAGCGGGTGAGGGCCTCCCACTGCGTCAGTGCGTAGGAAATGGCCTGGCCGAGCGGACTCTTGGGCGGGTGGCGCGGGGCCTGCGCCTCCAGCCAGGTACGCAGTTGCGCGAGGACGGGGGCGCTGTGCAATTGGCGGACGGCGGTGCGCACCACGTCCGCCTCACGTGCCTGTGCCTCGACGCGGACAGCGGGCGCGCACTCCTCTACGTCAACCGAGGGGGCCAGGAGACGCGCCTGGCCGAGGTGCTCCGCTCCGCCGCTGGCACCCGCGACGACGTCGGCGAGTTCCGCTCGCTCGCCTCGGACAGGCAGTTGGCCGAAGTCGGAGTGGGATTCCCGCCGTACCATGGCCTGTGCCGCACCACGACGCTCGGAATCTCTTGGAGCGAGATGAAGTCCCCAGCATTTCGAAGTGAGCATGCAGGCGCATGCGGTATTCTTCGGTGCAGCCATCCCTACGTTGGGGGGCTCTGACAGGGAGGTAGTTGGTGGAGACCGAGGTGACAGAAATCGCTCCAAGACTCTACCGGCTCTCCACCTACATCAGCGGCGCCAACCTCCTCTACAACCAGTTCCTCATCGACGCTGAGGAGCCGTCGCTGTTCCACCTCGGGCCCAGGGCGTTGTTCCCGCTGGTGTCGGCCGCAGTGCGCAAAGTGCTTCCGCTCGAGCGGCTCCGGTGGCTCACCTTCGGGCATGTAGAAGCAGACGAGTGTGGGGCGATGAACTCCTGGCTGGCCGCAGCGCCTCATGCACAGGTCGCGCACGGCGCCATGGGGTGTCTCGTCTCGGTGAACGACCTCGCCGATAGGCCGCCACGCCCGCTGCAGGACGGCGAAGTCATGGACCTGGGCGGTAAGCGGCTGCGGAGAATCGAGACACCTCACGTACCGCATGGCTGGGACGCAGGACTGTTCCTTGAGGAAGCTACCGGAACGCTGTTGTGTGGAGACCTGTTCACCGCGATGGGCGACGCGCCGGCCCTGACAGCACAGGACATCGTCGGGCCCGCACTCGCTACCGAGGATGGCGGCCACGCGACCTGTCTGACGCCTGCGACTGGCCCCACGATTCGTGCTCTGGCTGCGCTGCGACCGCGAACGCTCGGCCTCATGCACGGCCCCTCCTATACTGGAGACTGCGCACGGGCGCTGCAGGACCTCGCTGCGGCCTACGACGAGAGGCTCGACGCCGACCTCGCTCGCCGGCGTGGAACGCGGCTCTGACAAACACCGCATGCGGTAGACCTGTGCCTACCCAAAATTCGGTCGCTGCGTCATGGCGTGCGTCAAGGCGAGTGATTGAGGCGCCCCGGCCGCCCTCGTACCGCGGGTACCTCGGCAGCAGGCCCCTCCTCGCGTGCGGAGTGTGGCTCGCGTCCTCGCCCCTGAAAGGGCAAGCCGGATGCTCCGGGCCTGTCGGCCCCTTGCACGGGCTGGGGGCGCTCGCCGTCAGGCGCGGTGTCGGTGGGCCTCGAAAAATGCTGCTGGGAGGGCTGCTGCTCGTCCTGCTTCAGGCGTTTCACATCCAACCTTCTGCCCCTCCGCCGGGGGCCAAGCCCATCGGTTTCAACCTTGGGGCGGGGGACACCGTAAACGCCGCCTTCGCCCGGCTCACCCGCAAGCCCCTGCCCGCCAATGTCCTCCAGGATGCCTTCTCCCGCATGGAGCCCAGCCTGGCCCCGGTGCCCTCCGCGCTCGCCACCGCCGCGGCCCACGCGAAGGAGCCGGCTTCAACCCCGACGCCGGCATCCAGGGCCTGGTCGACCTGAGCGTCCTGGACGAGGTGCGCGGCGCGGCGAAGCAATAGGCGCGTGCTACCATCGGTAGATGACAAGCCACCTCGCCTGCATCGGAATCCACGCCAACGACAAGGCGGCCCTCGGGCACGTTATGGATTCCCTGCTGGAGCACACCACGACCGCGGGCACGACGCGCGACCACGAGTTGAAGGTGTGGTCCGACGCTTCGGGTGCGAGCTACAGCTTCGTCTTCAACCACGCGGGCAAGGTGCAGTGCGCCACCCCGGGCTTCCGGGCGGAGTCGCGCCTGCGGGTCCGCGCCACCGGCTTTGCCGCCCACAAGAGCTGCCGCTTCTGCGACCCGCTGGCGGCCGAGCTGGTGGACTCCGACGGCCACGTCCTCTACCCATTCGCCACGCAGCTCGATGACCTCGTGCTGGTGCGCGAGTGCATTCAGACCGACATCGTGCTGGAGCTGGCGCCGTGCGCCTTCGCCGAGTCGCTGCAGGCCTGGCCGGACAAGGCGGCCTACGAGGCCTCGCGCAAGCCGGGGAAGGCGCTGCTGGGCTCGCAGTTCTTCATCCCCAACCCTGCCTCGCTCATGTCGAAGGGCAGCCCTCCTCGGCCCGTCGAGCCCCGAGCCCACTTCACCGGGCACGTCGAGGCCGCGGACGTGCGCACCAACGGCGTCACCGGCCACCCGTTCCAGCACGCCCTCGTGCGGACCTATGGAGGCACTTATGACGTCCTCGCGGCGGCCGACGAGGCGACGCCCCGGCTGCGGCCCGGCAACATCGTGAGGGGGACCTTCTGGCTGGTGGCGCGCGTGACGGCGGGGCTGGGCTGAACCCGGCCGCGAGAGTGGCCATGACCTTGCGCAGGAAGGGCACCAGTCCATTGTCGAGGGGAAGCAGGTCCCGCATGGCAGCCCCGCTTCTCGCTCCACGACTACGGGCCCTTCCCCGCCCTCGCCTCCGGTGGCAAACACGCAGTCGACGGCGAAGTGTACGAAGTCGACGCGCTCATGTTGGCGGCGCTCGACAGGCTCGAGAGCCACCCTCGCTTCTACCGGCGCACGCCCATTACCCTCGACGACGTCGGCCGCGTCGAGGCATACCTGTTTCCCAAGGAGCGGTTGGCTGGCCGCCCCATCATCGAGTCCGGTTGCTGGCGTCGATACCTGAAGGAGAGGAAGCAATCGTAATCGTCATGCGCGACGGTCGTGTCTTCCAGGGCACGGCCGTCCAAATCGTGAAAGGAATGCAGGATATCGCCTTCCGCGTGGAGCGCCTCTCGCTGCCCGAGTACATCGACTGGGTGGTGGGCAACGCGCGCAGGTTCGACGGAGTGGAGCTCCAGGCGCAGGGCAACATCGGGGAGGAGAAGGCGGCCTCGCTGGTGGACGAAATGCTGCGTACCGGGTTGGCGTCGAAGGGGTGAGGCCGCGTCCTCCCTGGTACCCCTCCATCCGGAGTCCGAGAAGTCCGTCCTGACGGCCACGCTCCAGCGTGAGAGTGCCCGCGCCGTCAAAGGAGGCGCCGAAGATTCACATCTTTCCCAAGACTCGGTATGCCAGGGCGCGACACTTTCGCGCGCTCTTCTCATCCGAGGGTTCAATGAGACAACCTACTCGACTGACAGTCAGGCCTCAGACGTTGATTGCGGTGCAGGACGTGAAGGCAAGCAGCACCTGGTACCAGACCTTGCTGGGAGTCCGCTCGGGGTGCGAGCCGGACCATCCCCATCGTCTCGTCTATGACCGACTCATGAGTGGGGACGCCCTCGTTCTCCAACTGCACCGCTGGAACGCCGAGGAGCACCCCAACCTGGTTGGTCCCGACCTGGCCCCCCATGGCCATGGCGTCCTTCTCTGGTTCGAAGTTGATGAATTTGATGTTGCCGTGGACCGCGCCAGACATCTGGGCGCTCAGGTCATCGAAGAGCCGCACGTCAACCCTGCGCCGCAGCACCGAGAGATTTGGCTCAAGGACCCAGATGGCTATGTCGTCGTCCTCGCCAGTCCAGACGGAGAGTCCGCTGAGGCGTGAAGCCTCGCCGAGTCCGTCGCGTGCGCAGCGTAGGTCCTGAGTGCTCCCGGGCCCATGCTCGACTCAGACCCGTGGGTGGGGCAGAAGGATGCGCTGGCCGTCCAGGACGGCGTCGAGCACATCCATTGGGGTAGCGATTGAGGCTCCACGCCGTTCAGCTTCACCGTCTCCACCGAGGCGTCATTTACGCTGACACAGAAAGTCTCATGCACCGGCGCACTCGCCCGGCTGGGCGCCGCAAGGATTCACCCTACGCTTACCGGAGTGCCTGCGAGCTCACGCTCCGCAAGGGCCAGGGCATCGCGGACTCCCAGCGCATGAATCGCAGCCGGCTCCGCTGCTCGGTACTCGGCCTTCGCACGGACTAGAGGTGATCTCAGAATTGCCTCAAGAGGATGAGGATGCAGCCGAGGTGGAGGAAGCCGAGGAAGTTCTCCACCTTCACCTCGTAGCGGGTGACGAGACGACGGAAGTTCTGAAGCCAGGCGAAAAGCCGCTCTACCTTCCAGCGGCGCCGGTATCGACGCAGCTCACGTTCATCCTGAGTCTTCGTCTTGCGCCCTCGACGGTGCGGGGCAATCAGCTTCACTCCCGCTGGCGCCACAGCCGCTCGTCGAGTTTGTCAGCGTCATAGGCCTTGTCGCCGATGAGCCGCGCGGGAAGCTCGTCGATGAGGCTCTCGTCGAGGGTGGCTTCGAGGAGCTTGGTTTCGTGGGGAGAAGCGCTTGCCGCGCCAATGGCGAGAGGAAGACCAGCGCCTCGGGGCGTCAGCAACTCCGCCACTCCAGCAGCCACTCGCGGGGGGGCAAGCGCGACATTCTGCAGCAGCAGTACAACGGGCAAACTCATTCCCACGAGAGAAGACGCGTCATCCCATCGCACAACGAAACCTGCCTATGTGCTCGCTCGCGGGCAGTGCTGAGCGATCAGTTCGAGGAGTTCGTCGAAATCCATCGGTTTGCGCAAAGAAGGCCACTACGCCCGGAGGTCTGGGTAGTCCTCCAGGAGCAATACGGATGCGCGTGGCGGCGTCGGCATAGTCACAGGGAGCCGCTGGTCATCGAAGCGAATCCCAACGGCCCCTCCTCTCGTTCAGGCTCGGTCTACACCAGGGAGCGCCTCCGTGTCCGCCCAGCCCCTGTACTCACTCCGCCGTTCAGAAACAAACACGCCGCGCAACGTTGACGGAAATGTCGCTCGCTGCTTCACGGGTACACCGATTTCAGAGTGGGCAGTGCGTCAAGGCGAGCAGGAGTCCAGTGGAGATGCCCCCCGGGAACGAGGGACTCCCGACGTCCCGCTCAGCGAGTCTTCTCCTGGTAGGCTTTCACCAGCGCGTTGAGGCGCCGCCCGCTAGGGTCTTCCTTCTTCGGGTCGGCGATAACGAGCATCATCTTGCCGGAGACCGCCGCGGCCCCGACAGAATTGCCGATGAGACTCCAGGCCGCCTCCTCGGCCTGCTGTGCCTTCTCCGCACTTTCGAACACGCATACCGTGGCATCCAAGCCACTCACCTTGCCCGCCTGACATTTTCCGCCCGGGAGCTTCTCACCGGCATCAGTGAACGCGGAGGGCGACTCTCCCGCCGCCTTCCACGCATCCACCACGTCGTCCACGCCGCTGGAGCAGCCCGCCAACAGCAACGTCACCATTCCAAGAGCCACGCTCCGCACGCTCAGTCCCGTCCCTTGAACTTCTTGTGCTTGTGCTTCTTGTGCTTGTGCTTGTGCTTGTGCTTCTTGTGGACGTGGTGCTCGCAGTGGTCATGGTGCACGTGCACATGCTCATGCCGGATGACGTCTCGCTCCCACTCGGGTGGGGGAGGAGGCGGCGGCCGTGGTGTCCCGACCCGCACCTCGACAGAGGGCAATGGGATGTTCAGGCCCACCTGGATGACAGGGCCGTGGTACTCCGGCGGCGGGGCCAACGTCACCACCGGGCGTGGGGCACTCCAGGAGCGGTACACCGTATTGACTCGCACCAACTTCGGACTTTCCCGCCGGTACTCCTGGGGGTACTCGCCCGCGTAGTAGTGGACGTCCTCCTTGTCCACGAACTCCTGGCGCGGCGGAGGCGGATAGGCGTGGTAGTGCGGCCCGTCGTGGTAGCAGTACTCCACCACGTCCACGTCGACATCGATGCGCACGAGCACGTTGAGCACGACGGGGTGGTGCCCGTAGTACGCATGCTGCGGCCCCTCGTAGCCAAAGGGCGTCGGGTCTCCAATGAAGACATAGACGTTGTCGCGCGTGCGGTAGAGCGTGTCGGCGTGCATCGGCGCGGCGGTGTGCACATGCATCATCTCGATGTGACACAGCCCATCCGCCGGCAGCCCGGTGCGCGGGTGCATGCCCGCGTACCTCCACTGCTTCGCCTCGACCACACCGGAGGAAGCGAGCATGAGTATCGCGACCAGGCCGGCCAGATTCATCCGTGACATAGTGGGGTTCTCCCTCGGAACGACACGTTATACCGGACCCAGCTCCCTCAAGGTCGAGCACGCTCACGGTCAGCCATACTCGCGGTGTCTTCACATGTGCTCCGCGCGCAGCATGAAAACAGCCAGCACGAAACATTTCCGCCGCATGACATTTCGCCCCGGGACGCGAGCTCCCGAGTAACCTTTAGCGCCAGCCTCCGATGCTCCCGGCTCCCCACACCCTCCGCCGCTGGCTCCTCGCTGTGGCGAGCCTCCTCACCCTCCTGGGCGCGGGAGTCGAGGTCGCGTACTACGCGCTCGACGCCCGGGGGCTGGAGCCATTCGTCGCGTTCCTCTCGTTGAGCTACGAGCGGAACCTGCCCACCTGGTACGCGTCGGCTTTGCTGCTGAGCTGCGCGCTCGTGCTCGCGTGTATCGGCCATATGGCGGGACAGGGCCGGGAGCAGGGATGGCGTCATTGGCGGGCGCTGGCGGGCGCGTTCGCGTACATCTCTCTCGACGAGAGCGTGGGCCTCCACGAGCACCTCGGGGGGCAGCTCTCCCTGGGTGGCGTGCTCTTCTTCACCTGGGTAGTGCCCGGGGCTGTCCTCGTGCTGCTCGGCGGGCTTGCCTTCCTCCCCTTCCTCGCCGGGCTCCGCCCGCGCCGACGCCGACAGTTCATCCTCGCTGGGGTGCTGTACGTGGGTGGGGCGCTGGTGATGGAGCTTCCGCTGGGGTGGTGGGCGGAGCAACACGGCAACGACAACCTCGTGTACGCACTCATCGACCACGTGGAAGAGGCCCTGGAACTGATTGGTGCCAGCCTGTTCCTCGCGGCGCTGGCAGAGGAACTGGGCGAGCGGGTGGTGCTCACGGTACGAAAGGAGGAGCCCCATGGGCCTGGCCCAGCCGCTCCCCGCTGAGACACAGCGCCCGGCGGAGTCGGTGCGTGTGTCGCCCCCCTCTTCCTCGCGCGCGCCCTACATCGCCGGGCCCCTCTTCGACTGGGCCTTCTTCCTGCTTCCTCCACTACTGGCGCTCGGGCTGGGCATCGTCATCTCGGGCACGCCCTTCAGTGACACCCCCGTCCAGCGCCTCGGTCAGGAGAAGACGTGGGCCGGGTTGATGGTGGGCAGCCTCATCCATGCCCACCTGGTGGCGGTGTTCTTCCGTAGCCACGGCAACCCCGCCATCTTCCGGCTCTACCCGCTTCGCTTCATCCTGGTGCCCGTGCTCGCGTGGGCCGCTATTCGTGGCTCGGCAGTGGTGGCCGCCGGCGCCACGGTGCTCGCGACGTTCTGGGACGTGTGGCACTCGGGACTGCAGACGTTCGGCCTGGCCCGCATCTACGACCGCAACCAAGGCAACCCACCCGAGGTGGGGCGCCAACTCGACTTCTGGCTGAACCACCTGCTGTACGCGGGCCCCATCCTCGCGGGCGCCACCATGCTGGACCACTTCAACAGTTTCGAGTCCTTCGACGGGGTGGGAATGCCGTGGCTCGCCTCCGTGCCCGCGCGCATGACGGCCACCCACCGCGCCTGGACACTTGGCGTCGTGGCGGTGGGCGGCATGTTCCTCCTCTTCTACATAGGGGCCACGGTGCGCCTGTTGCGCCAAGGCCACCGCCCCTCCTTCCACAAGGCGTTCCTGCTGGTCACCACGGGGGCCTGCTCCATCTACACCTGGGGCTTCAACTCGTGGGGTGAAGCCTTCTTCATCATGAACCTGCTCCATGCCATCCAGTACCTGGCACTGGTATGGGCCATGGAGGGCGAGCGCCTCCGTGAGCGGCTGCGGCTGAAGTGGCGCTGGCTCGCGCTCGCGCTGTTCCTCGGCACCGTGCTCACCTATGGCGTGTGGGCCGAACTTCTCGACGCCAGCGCGGAGAGTCTCTGGGCTCTCACCCTCGTCGTCTCCCTGATGCACTTCTGGTACGACGGCTTCATCTGGTCCGTGGCGCGCAGGCAGGTGTGAGCACCGCCCCACGGAATGTGCCACTCCGTCGCAAAACTGCCACCAGGCGGAGTTTCCCACCCCACGACAATGCCCAAGCCGGCGGCGCGATGGTTCAACGAATGCCGTGGCCGTTTACCCAGAATTAGAGTCCCTCAGAGGAGATGCCATTCATGATCTGACAGTGGGCAGCCGTAGCGGTGGCGGGTCTGGCGATGATGGGGGGTGGAGGCGACACACCCAGGTCACCGGGGCACTTCGGCGAGGTGACGAGCGCGGTGGTGCTGGTCAACCCCGTCATCAACGAGGGCTCTACTTCCTCGGTGGCCCCCTCGCTATGGGGAGTGGTGTGGGTGGGCCTTATCGCTCTCGCGGGCTTGGACGAAGAGACGGGGGGATGCTGCTCTATCTCACCCTCGCCCATCGCAGGGTGATGGAGGGCTGCATTTCAAGGGGGAAGCTGTCGGAAGCCATTATCGATGGGAGCATCCAAGCGCATCCGCCCCAAACTGATGACCGTGGCGGCGAACAGGACTGGCCGCTTGCCAGCGCTCATGGGCCACAGGCGCACGGGCTCCGACGTGATGAAGCGTATCGCGGCGCTGATGGTGGGCGGGCCTGCAACGTCTTTCCTACTTGGAGAGAAAGCGAACAGCCATGCCCCGACAGCCTCCGCTTCATGGCGGGAGGGGCTGCAGGCCATTTCCCGACCCCGGCATAAGCTTTCTTATCTTACAGGCGAACAATGCCAATTTCCGGGAGGAATTAGCATGAGGAAGCTTGGATATGGACTACTCGTCACCACGGGGCTGCTTATCGGCACACTTGCTGAAGCCCAAGGGGCTTCCCAACCACCGTCCGCGGGACGCCAGGCGGATGACTCGACACGGCAACAGCCAGGCTGCGCCTGTGGGATGACGGGCAGCGGTATGATGGCCCATGGAATGGGCGGCGCGGGAATGAACTGCCCCATGCGAGGAATGGCGGACGTGCAGGTGGAGCAGACGCAAGAAGGGGCCACTCTGCACCTCACCGCAAAGAACCCCAGTCAAGTCGAGGACGTCCAGCGCATGGCAGAAGGGATGCAGCGCTGCATGAGTGGAAGCGGCGCCCCGCAGCAGGGCCAACCGGCATCGCCCCGTCATCAACAACGCTGAGTACGGCGCGTCGTTCCCCGGTGTGCCTACCCAAAATTCGGTCGCCGCGTCATGGGCGCGTCAAAGTCCCGCTCAGCAGTGCGTCAATGCGCGAGAGCGAGGCGCGCGAGGGGCCATTGAGATCCTGTACTGGCGAGGCGGAGTCGGAATCACCAAGGGTGCAGGCTATTCTGGAGCACCTGGGCTCGCCCATGACATGTGCAAGGTTGTTCCCGCCGCGCCCCCCCCGGCCGCGTGGTGTTCCCGCGTGAGGTCTTCCCTTGTCGAGGGCCCGTCATCTGGGCTTCAGTGGGTGCATGGCCTTCGTGCTCTGGCTTCCCGTGCTTGTCGCCGTGCTCACGGCCCCCCCGGCTGTTCCCCAGGTCGCGCCTGCGCATCCGTCCTTCCCGGTCTGGTTCGACGCCCGCGTGAACGAGGAGCAGCCGAAGGTCTTCACGCGGTTCCAGGTGGACCTCGACGGTGATGGTCGGGACGACGAGGTGGTCTGCTACGGGTTCATGCGAAAGGACATCCCGCAGGTCATGGAGGCAGGCTTGCTCATCCTGGTGGGCCTGGCCAGTGGCGAGCGCTTTGCCTTCAACGAGGGGGCAGGCCCCGACGGACTCTCCGCCTGTCCCATGCCGCCCGACAAGGCGGAGGGCTCCGGCAAGGCGGTGCTCATCGTGGAGCGACAGGGCGGGGGGACCTCCTCGCGGGTGAAGCTTCGCTTCGACCGGAAGGGCCCCCTCCTCGTGGGCAGCGTGGTGAATACCCGGTTCAGCTCGAACAGCATGGACCTGTTGACCCAGCGTACCCATTCGTCCAACTACACAGCGCCGATGTCGGACGACGAGAATGATGAGGGAGATGAGTCCGAGTCGGACGGCATGGCGCATGGCGTCTCTGATTTAGAAGCCACGGTTCTTCCTTCTCCTGGACAGGTCTCCTGGGGCCAGAAGCACTGGAAGGGGCCCGAGGACGCGGACCTGAAAGTGAGCCTGCGCCGACGCGGTGACCTGCTGGTGGTGAGCGTCCGGTTGCGAGATGACAAGATGGTGACCGCGACGGATGGCAGCCCCAAGGCCATTCTCGCCGCGGACCACCTCGAGCTGTCGTGGACGGAGTGGGCCGCCACCAAGTCCGGGACGAACCAGTATGTGCAGCTGGGGGTCGCGCGCAATGCGCGAGGGACTCCCGTGGCCACCTGGTTCCGTCCTCCGTGGAAGAAGGACACGCCGCTGCCCACCATCCGGTGGACCTCCCCCGATGCCGTGGAGGTGGACCTTCGCCTGCGCTGGCTCATGCCGACGCCCGCGAAGCTCGGCTACTACGACCCGACAAGCGTCACTCCCCAGCTCAAGGTTTCCTTCTCCGATGGAGACGGGAAGGGGCAGGAGACACTGGTGGACGTCAACGCGGGCATGCTCTTCTTCGCCGAGCCGGGGCGGCCGTTTCCCACCGTGGAGCAATACGTTCAGCCGTGGATGCGCGTGGCGGACGACGCCACCCTGCGCAGCCTCACGCTCTAATTGGAGTCGAAGGGCCAGGAAGACAGTGACTCGCGCGCGGCCAGCCAGGGTGCTGGTCCCCACTGTGCCTGCCTAAAAGTCACTCGCTGCGTCATGAGTGCGTCAATGCGAGTGAGCGAGGCGCGCAGGGGCCAGGAGTCTGGCCTTCCATTTACAGGACGCGAGGGCAGTCGGCCGTGGAGATAGGGACAGAGTCGCGTATACCACGGCGGGCTCACGGCCCAGTAGGCGCCAGGGTGAGCTCCATTGCCGAGCGAACTCCGCGTGCGAGTGCGTCTGCCGGCCCCACTCCCCAATAGTGGAGGAACAGCATCCGTGGCTCTTCGCCCGTCATGTGGTTATGAATGGCAACGATGTCGATGTTCGCCGCCCGCAGGGCCTTGAGCACGGGCTGCAGCTCGCTCTCCAGTATGGCGAAGTCCCCGTCTACAACGGCCTGCTGCGGCGTACCAGCGAATGCCGCCCAGGTGTTGACGCCCATCGCCTTGCCCATTTCATGCCCATATATGCGCACGGTGCGCCCCACGGTGACCTTGTAGACGCCGTCCTTGGACGTGCCCTTCTGGCCTAGCAACGCGTCGAGCTTCGTGACATCCAGTTTCGAGCGGGCCGGGTCCACCGAGGCGCGAGGCACACGGCCCTTCCCTCCCGCCGTCTCACGCAGGCGGGTGAACACCTTGCCCACCGCGTCGGCGAGCCTGGCCGTCTCCCCCATGCCGCTGATGTGCATGAACATCACCTTCGGCTGTTCCCAGAAGAAGTGGTTGTGCAGGGCCGTGACCTCCAGCCCGTTCTGGAGCGCCACGTCCATCACCGGGTTCACCTGGTCCTCGAGCAGGACGATGTCGCCCATCACCATGGTGGCGTCCCCCACGCGCTTGAAGGCGGCCCAGGCGGTCAGGCCGAGGGGCGGGATGAGCTTCACGCCGGCCGCGCCCACCTTGAGGTCAGTACGGGGCAGATTCACCTTGAACACCCCCTCGTCGGCGCTCAGCTCGCCCTTGGCGCCGGTTCTCCGCTCGATATCCGCAGTGTCAATCCCCACGTCTTTGGGTTGGTCGCCCTTGCGCTGCTGGGCATGAGCCGCGCCGGTGAATAGCAGGGCCACGACGAGCGCCAGGCACTTCCAGCATTCGCTTCTCAGCATCATCACGAGTCCTCCAACTTCGGGCAGTGCTACCCAATCCCACATGTCAGCGAACGAGCCTCTTGGTGAAGACGGCGTACAGGTCGAGGCGCGTGCCAGTCTCTTCTTGTCGGCGCGGGGATTGAGAGTGATGCCAGCCAACAGGCGCTCGAAGCCGGCAGTCTTGATGCGACCAAACTTCGAGTCATTCAGGCCGAAGTACGTGCACATGCTCCCAATGCGACGAGCGCGCCATCGTCGAGGCCAAAGCGATGAAGGAGTACATCGAAAGTGCGCCGATACCCCCCGTGTCGTTGTTTGCAAATGATGCGCGAAACAGAACTGTTGGCCCCTGGATGCCCCACGCAAGGCATTAGGTCCGCGGCACAGCAACAGCACCATGGCCAACATCATGGGGACACTGAAGCTATCTGCCCCCTTGCGACGCGGGAGGGCAAGGCCACCGAGTTCATCGCCGTCGCC
The DNA here is from genome assembly GCF_006518205.1 of Myxococcus sp. CA005. Taxonomy (NCBI): domain Bacteria; kingdom Pseudomonadati; phylum Myxococcota; class Myxococcia; order Myxococcales; family Myxococcaceae; genus Myxococcus; species Myxococcus sp. CA005. Next base: position 28,094 of record NZ_SRLV01000030.1, read on the forward strand.
CCCCGCCTCCGACTGCGTCGGCATTCATGCGGCCAAGGTAGGGGCTGGCTTCGAGGCTCACGAGCCCCTCCGCCAGCGCGCGGCATCCGCCTGTGCCCATCCCAAATTCGGTCGCTGAGTCATGGGGCGCCACTGCCTCACTCGGCACCGCGTCATTGCGAGCGAGCAAGGCGCGTCCGCCGAGGTGACGACTTCCCTGACACAGGGGCTTCCCAGTTGGTCCGTGAAGGCGGCGCGTAGCCGACAAGGCGGACCGGCCGTTCGCGGAGCTTCTGGAGCTACGGCGCATCGTGCAGTGAGAGGCGCTTCGCATCAGTTGCCCGCCCATGAAGACCGCGGCCTACGCCGCCGCCGTCAGTCTGCTCGCCCCGTTCACCCTCGAGCGGCATGCCCCCGGACCGCATGACGTCGCCATCGGCATCCTCCACCGCTGCATCTGCAACTCGGACATCCTCGGGGTGCCTCCCGGAGAAACGCCGCGCGCATGCGAAATAGCTCGCGTTGAGAGTTCGTTGTGCTTGAGGGTGAGCAACCGGCCACGAGAGGGACGATCTGCTCGCCCCCTCACGCACGCGCAGTCACATGGAGCCGTCTTCCCCTCAGGGAGTTGAACACATGAGCCGCCTGGCATCCCCCTCCACTCAGCCATGTGCGACGACGTTCCGGGCTGGCGCACGCACATGGCGCATGCGGATTCTCTCGCTTGCGGTGATGGGGACCACCGCCTGCGCCGCGCCGTCCGCGCTCGCCGTGTCTCCGGCCGGGGTGCCCGCGTTCAGCGAAGACATGCTGTCGCCCGAGTTCTGGATTCGCCGCGCGCCGTCTCCCGACGAGGTGCTGCTCGATGCCGACCAGGTGGCGGCGAAGCGCATGCGCGCCTTCGGTCCGGATGGCGGCCTGGTCGACTTGAAGCGCATCCCAGCCACGCTGACGCGGGCGGAAGTCGCCAGCTGGGTCAAGGATGCGCAGCAGACGCCCATCCAGGCAGCCATCGACGAACAGGGCCGGCTGGTGACGGAGGCGATGCTCGAAGAGCTGCGCCAGAACACCGCGGCCGAGCACATCCCCGAAGCATCCACCGCGCGCTACGGCCTCAGCGTGCGGCGCACGCCCCTGCGGTCCCTCCCGTCCGAGCGGCGATTCTTCGCGGCGGAGAACCTGCGCGACTACGAGAGCCTTCAGGCCGGCATCCTGTTCCCGGGCGAGCCGGTCGTCATCGCGCACCACAGCGCGGACCAGCAATGGCTGTTCGTCCTGACGACCCAGGGGCCCGCATGGGTCCGGCGCGGAGATGTCGCGGAAGGCACGGCGGACACGGTGTTCTCCTACGTGGCGAAGGCGCCCGGGCGTGTCGTCACGGGCGACCAGGTGCGCACGGTCTTCACGCCGGAAGCACCCGGGGTGTCCGAGCTCGAGCTCGACATGGGGGTCGCGCTGCCGCGGGCCGACGTGGCGCCCGGCGAGCCCGTCAATGGCGCCAGCAGCTATGCGTCGTGGCCGGTGCTGCTGCCGGTGCGTGAGCAGGACGGCACGCTGGCCTTCCAGAGCGCGCTGCTGCGCCGTACCGCCGACACCGCGCCGGGCTATCTGCCGCTGACACGTGCCAACATCCTCCGCCAGGCGTTCAAGTTCCTCGGCGAGCGCTACGGCTGGGGGCACCAGTTCAATGCGCGCGACTGCAGCGGCCTGACCAGCGAGGTGTACCGCAGCCTGGGGCTGTTCCTGCCGCCCAACTCCGGGATGCAAGGGAAGAGCGCGGCGCTGAACCACCGCCTCTTCACGGCCCAGGACTCACACACCGAGCGGCTGCGCGCGCTGGCCCGGGCGCAGGTGGGCGACCTCATCGTCGTTCCCGGTCATGTGTTGATGCTCATTGGCCACGTGAATGGCGAGCCCTACGTCATCCAGGATGTGCCGTATGCCGTATTCAAGGATCCGGCCACGCAGCAGCTCCGGAAGACGAAGCTGAACCAGGTGTCGGTCACCCCGCTGCTGCCGCTGTACGCCGACGACACGACCCTATACGTGGACGCGATGACGAGCCTCGTGCACGTCACGCAGCCATAGACCCGACCGCCGAGCGCGTCGGGTCCCTCACCGCGGCCCGGGCGGACGCCTCCTCTCGCGGACATCATCACGCGCGGCGACACCATCGCGGCACGCCGCTCCGGCAGCCAGTTCACTGGCACCAGCGGCGCGGCCAGGAAGGCCAGGGGCTGTGCCTACCCCAAATTCGGTCGCTGCGCCCTGAGCGCGTCAAATCCACGAAGGACATTGCGTCAATGCGAGTGAGCGAGGCGCGCACGGGGCAGGTGCGCGTGCGGCTGTGATGCAGGGCTATCACCGAGGGGTGTCCGGACTTCCGACACCTCCCCCCATCTCGGCAGGCCTGAACTTCCAAGACCGCTGGGGATGACGGAGGAATCGCCATACTGGACTCGGTCCCCCTCCGGTAGTTCCCATCTTTGGCCCCGGTCACCGCCAAGGCATGGAGCTGGCTGTGCCGCCCAGGCCCCTCTCGCGAAGTTCCGCTGGCCGTAGCTGATGCGCGAGGCGGGGCTGCCCGTCCCGAACCAGGCTGCGCCTCCTCAGCCTCTGGCGCAGCATCAGTCCCCCGTTGAACCGTGCGTCAGCGCAAGTGAGAGAGGCCCGCACGGCAGAGGCGACATCTTCCCTGACCCAGGGGGCTCCATCTCGGAAACCTCAAACTTCGTCTCCCCGCGGCGCTGAGCTTAAGCGCGCAGCGGTCGCGGCGCTAACCGTCGAACGCGACACGCTGCGGCTCGCCTACCGCAACCTGCAGCAAGAGCTGGAGTTGATGCGAAGCCGGCTCTTCGTCGCCAAAGCCGAGCGGCTCGATACGACCCAGCTCGGCCTCGAGTTTGCCTACAAGCTCGCGGCACTCGACGCGCTCAACCACCAGCTCGGACAGCCCGCTGCGTCCGCGCCGGCGGATCCAACCGAGACGGGCGGGGCGCGCCCGCCTGGCGGCAAGCGCAAGCCGACTGGGCGTCGCGACCTACGCGAGGCCGACCTCCCGGAGGAACGCATCGAACTGAACGCCCCGCTGCTCGAGGGCTCCGCCCCGAGGAGCGGCTGGGAGGAGAGCTGTCAGCTCGCCTGACGGCGCCCGAGCCACGTCCGCATGGTCATCGCCCGCGCCAAGTACCGCGACGCCGACGCGGCGGACACTGCCGAGCCGACGAGCGTGACCGCACCGCTGCCGCCGCAGCTCCTGCCGCGCGCGCTCGCGACACCTTCGCTCCTGGCGCACATCCTCAGCGACAAGTTCTGCGACGGCCTGCCGTTCCATCGCCAGGAGTGTATGGCTTAGACTCGCCGCATGGGACTCTTGACCTTCAGCATCAACGTCACCTTGGACGGCTGCGTCGACCACCAGGAGGGAATCGCCGACAACGAGACACACGCCTTCTTCACCCGCCTCATGGACGAGGGCGGGGCGATGCTGTGGGGCCGCGTCACCTACGAGATGATGGAGAGCTACTGGCCAGCGGTCGCCCGCGGCGACGAGGAGGCGCCGCCGGCGATGCGCGAGTGGGCGGTCAATCTGGAGGCCAAGCCGAAGTACGTGGTGTCGTCGACGCGAAAGGACTTCCCGTGGACCAATAGCCACCACATCGCCGGCGACCTGCGCACGGGCGTGCAGAAGCTCAAGGACGCGACCCCGGCCGGCGTGCTCCTCGGTAGCGGCAAGCTCGCGACCGAGCTGGACCGGCTGGATCTGATCGACGAGTACAAGTTCCTCGTCCACCCCAGGATCGCCGGCCACGGCCCGACCCTGTACCAGAGCGGGCTGCCCAGCACGCGACGGCTCGAGCTGCTCTCGGCGAAGCCGCTCCGCAGCGGCGCGGTCGCCATGCACTACCGGCGCGCGCGCTGAGACGCCCGGCCCCGCCCGCCGGGAGCAGGGAGCCGAATCCTCCTAGAGCGGGGCGGCCCCGTATACTCCCGGCCCACGTTTTCTGGCTCACCCAACGCATCAGAGTGATGGGGCCTGTTGAGCGTCACCCGATTCCGTGGACACCCCCGATGTGATGGAAGGGTGTTCGATGTCGGAGCGCGAGAAAAAGAGGCGGCAACGACGTAGCTTCCTCCCTGAGTTCAAGTCCGGGGCGGTGAAGTTGGTGCTGGAGGAGGGCAAGTCCATCGCGGAGGTGGCGAGGGACTTGGACCTGACGGAGACGGCCTTCCGCCGGTGGGTGGAGCAGGCCCGGACGGACCGGGGGCAAGGCAAGCCGGGCGCCCTCACCAGCGAGGAGCGGGCGGAACTCTCCCAGTTGCGCAAACGCCTGCGGCAGCTGGAAATGGAGAAAGAGCTACTAAAAACGCGGCGGCCTTCTTCGCGAAGGAGATGAAGTGAAGGTCCGCTTCATCCACGTGGAGAAGGCCTCTCTGCCAGTAGCCCTCCTGCGCGCCGACACGGGCTTGGCCATCTACTTCTGTGACCCGCACAGTCCATGGCAGCGAGGCACGAACGAGCACACCAACGGACTGCTCCGTCAGTACTTCCCGAAAGGGACGGACCTGTCCCGTTACTCTCGTGCGGAGCTGGCCACTGTCGCCCTTGCCCTCAACAGCCGGCCACGCAAGACGCTTGGCTGGAAAACACCTGCCGAGGCTCTCAACTCTTATCTATACTTACTTCAACCAAACGGCGTTGCGACGACCGCTTGAATCCGAGCAATACGCCAGCGAGGACTACCGGGAGCGGCTGGCAGAGCACGGAGTCACCTGCTCGATGAGCCGCAAGGGCAATTGCTGGGACAACGCCGTCGTCGAAAGCTTCTTCAGCAGCTTGAAGATGGAGCTCGTCCACACGCGCCGCTTCCTGACGCGAGAAGAGGCTCGACGAGCGCTATTCGATTTCATTGAGGTGTTCTACAACCGGAAGCGCCGTCACTCCTCACTCGGCTACATCAGCCCTGTGGAATACGAGCGAACGGCTGAGTTGCGAAGGCAGGCAGCGTAGCCAACCTGTCCACCGAAGCGAGTGATGCTCACAGCCCTGCGCAGTGGCTCGAGCCAGCCTTGCCAGGCAGGGCTCAAGGTCGCGGTGAAGAATTCTGCCCAAGACTGAAAATACCCCTCCATTTACATTCTGCTTGACGTAGCCTTCAAGGGAGTCAGCGCAAAGCCCTGGCAATGCGGGAAGGCCGCGCTGCAGCAAGAACGGAGGACCATACGTGTCCAGTGAAGTACTTTTCATCAGGTATAGGACATGGAGGACCGCGCGAGGAAGGGGTGTCCTCGCAGCGATGCTCTTCAGTTGCTGCGTACTTGGCCCCCTTCATGGGCACGCACAGGAACGGGACGAGGTGCAAACCTACCTCCTCTCCGCACGGCGCCACTATGACAACCTCGAGTACGAGCAGGCACTCGCACAGCTCACCCAAGCCCGCAGCCTCACCATCCAAGAAGAGGACAGCGTGCTTCTCTCACTCTATGAAGGCATCATCTTAGCGGACCTTCTGAGGAACGATGCAGCCGATGCAGCCTTCAAGGCGGCTCTCGTCCTCAGGCCGGACTCAAAGCTACCCGAAAAGGCGTCGCCCAAAGTAGAGCGAAGGTTCGAGGACATTCGGAAGCAGGTGAAACGCGAATTAGAGAGGCACCGCCGCATCGCAACGGTGGAGCCTCGTGGGAGAGTGCCGCCCCCCGCCAATGAGCGGCCTGCCGACGACGTGCCGGTATCTGGCCCTGTCGCGGAAATACATCCCACGCCACTAACTGTGTCAGCGCCCCAAGCCACACCTACAGTTGCAGATAAGTCTGTCCCCCTAATCACTCAGGCATCCGAGCGTAGCACCATGCGCAGCCGAGCTTGGATCCCTGCAGTAGTAGGAGGCGCACTGCTGGTCGGTGGTGGAGTCGCCTATTCGCAAGCCTGGAGCGAGCGCTCCCGTCTTCGAAACAACGATGCACGCCTAGGGACTCTCCAAGACGCAAATCGCAGCGCGTCTCGCGGGAGCACCCTCCAGACGGTGGGCTTGGGGCTTGCCAGCGCTGGCGTGGTGGGGATGGGCGTCTCCATTGGCATGTACCTGTTAGGAAGTCCCTCGGTACCGGACAGGCCGGGAGTCAGTGTGACGACGGATGGGACATCTGCATTCATGATTGGGCGATGGCCATGAGCACAATCCTCCGCTACTGCATAGCACTGGGCGCTCTCCTGCCCCTCTTCTCCGGCTGTATAGACTTCGAGCAAGAGAAGAGCGATTTCTGCCGACGCAACCCTGAGCGATGTGACCCACCCAAGGCGGTTGAGCCGAATCCGCCTCAACTCATCGAGGTCCCCAGACACTCTTCATATGTGGAAGGAGGAGGCCAGCTAGACTTCCACGTCTCCGCAGTGGATCCGCAGGGCAGCACGCTCAGTTTTGATTGGTTCGCGAACGTCGGCACCTTGAGCTCCGCCCAGGAAACCTCCAGCACGAGCCATGTCACTTGGCGAGCCCCTGCGTGCCTGGCCTCGGGAGTCACTGCCTCCTTCACAATCACCGCGAGCAATGATTTCAAACTATCTGCCTCGGCCCAGTTCTCCGCCATTGGCATCCCGGATTGCCCGACATGGGAACCAACCGGCAGCATGAGTGAAGGCCGCTCTGAATTCACGGCCACACTTCTACGCTCGGGCAAGGTACTCGTGGCAGGAGGATACGGGGCGACCCAGGGGTACACAGTCCCGCCTGAGATTTACGACCCGGTGACAGACACCTGGGCAGCTACCGTCAACCTTTCCATGGGTCGCAGAGGTCACACGGCCACGCTGCTCCCTTCGGGCAAGGTACTGGTCGCAGGTGGCTACGGAAGCACTGGATTCCTCGCCACGGCGGAGGTGTACGACCCGTTCGCCGGCACCTGGACTGCTACTGGCAATCTCTCCGTGGGCCGAGGCCGCCACTCGGCCACGCTACTTGCCTCCGGAAAAGTCCTGATCACAGGCGGCAATGCCAACAGCGGCCCCCTTGCCACGGCTGAACTCTACGACCCGACCACAGGCACCTGGGCCTCCGCCGCAAGCATGACCTCGGGCCGGCTCCTCCACACTGCCACACTTCTCCCCTCAGGCAAGGTCCTGGCAACAGGAGGGACTCTCAATAACGAACTCCTCGCCACAACGGAACTCTACGACCCATACAATAATACCTGGACCTCCACCGGCAGCCTCTCTGCGAGCCGACGCGAGCACACAGCTACGCTGCTTCCCTCTGGCAAGGTACTGGTAACAGGCGGCTATGGCATTGGCGGAACCCTCGCCACATCAGAAGTGTATGAGCCGAACACAGGCACCTGGGCCTCCACTGGAAGCCTCTCCACTGAGCGAAACTTCCATACGGCCACGCTCCTACCCTCGGGCAAAGTGCTGGTGGCAGGCGGCTCCGGCAAGGGCGGATACCGAACGACCGCAGAAGTCTACGACCCGACCCCAGGCACCTGGACCGCAACGAGTAGCCTCTCGGTGGGCCGCAATCAGGCTACAGCCACATTGCTGCCCTCGGGCAAGGTGCTGATGGCAGGCGGCAGAAACGACCTTGTGACAGCAGAGGTTTACAATCCGGGGACAGGCACCTGGGGCTCCACCGGCAACCCCTCCACGGGTCGCATTGAGCACACGGCCACGCTGCTCACTTCGGGCAAGGTACTTGTTGCAGGTGGCTACGGGAGTGGCGAAAAGCACTTCGCCACGGCGGAATTGTACGACCCGACCACAGGCATCTGGACTTCCACTGGCAATCTCTCCGCGGGCCGAAGCACTCACACCGCCACGCTGCTTTCCTCTGGAAAGGTCCTGGTGACAGGCGGCCAGGGAAATACCCCTGGGTACCTCGCCACGGCAGAAGTGTATGACCCAGACACAGGCATCTGGACCTCTATCGAAAGCATGGCCTCTGGCCGTATCTACCACACAGCCACCCTGCTCCCCTCAGGCAAAGTCCTGGTGACAGGCGGCGTTCTCGGCACAACGAACCTCGCCTCGGCAGAATTGTACGACCCGCACACTGGAACCTGGACCACTACTGGCAGTCTCTCCGCGAGCCGAAGTGCTCACACGGCCACCCTGATTCCCCCTGGGAAGGTGCTTGTAACAGGCGGTAATTCATTGAGCGGCACTCTCGCCACGACCGAGATGTACGACCCGCACACTGGTACTTGGACATCCACAGGCAACCTCTCTGCAGAGCGTTTTCTCCATACAGCCACACTGCTCCCCTCAGGCAAGGTGCTGGTAGCAGGCGCCGGCACCGCAGAACTGTACGACCCAGCAACAAATAGCTGGGCCTTCACCGGTAGCTTGGTAACAGAAAGCTATGAGCACTCGGCCACGCTACTCCCCTCCGGAATGGTATTGGTAACAGGTGGCGTCAACACCGCAGAGGTATTCAACCCGGAAACAGGCACCTGGTTCCGCACTGGCAGCCCAAAGTTCAGATACACCAATGCGGTGGTGTTGCTACACTCGGGGAAGGTACTGGCAACCGGATACAACAGCCCGAACCTCGGGGTGGCAGAGATATACACCCCCTGAGAGCTTGTCCCCAAAAGTCTCCATATCTCATGCCCCCCCGGGGCTGACGGGCCGCATCCGCGGCATGCGAGTGCGGGAGGAGCGCGTCCTCGCGGACAGGAAGCTGGCGAAGAGTGGCGGACAGGTGGATGAGCTGCTCTCCGCGTGCTGGGAGGAAATGCAGGAGGCAGGCCCCTACGCCTTCACTGACGGGAAGGTGAATTGGGGTCAGGTGCTTCAGGGGGACCGCCTCTACGCGCTCCCCCAGGTGCGCGTCCTCACCTACGGCCCCGAGTACGCCTTCGCCGTCCCCTGTCAGAGCGCAGCCTGCCGAGGCCGCATCGCCTGGGAGCTGAACTTGACGCAGTTGCCAGTGCGTGCCGTCTCGAACACAAGCCGCGCGGCCTTCATGGCCGGCAAGCGCTTCGAGACGACGCTGCCCGACGCCGGCAAGCGTGGGCGCCGGCCTCGGAATCTGGCTCTGGAGGATGCGAAGGCGGCCGGAGTCCGCCTAAAGGCAACTCTCGTCGAGCACGTATCCAACGTACAGGGAGGTGTTCGCGCTATCCACCACGAGTCCGCGGAGGAAGCCAGTTGCGCCACAGCCGAAGGAGTACTCGGGCAGGTTGCCCACCTTGCAGCCAGCGTTCTTCCCGCCCACCGTGGGCATCACCGTGATTCTCCCCGTCTTGAGATTCCTGCAGGAGAGCTGAATCGTCGAGAGGGTATTCTTACTGCACCAGTCTTCATTCGCTGAGTCCTCCGCCCAACCGTTGATGCCGGCGACCTTCTGGACAACTTCTCCCTCCGCACAGTCCTGGGTGAAGGGATTGCCCCCCGTGCCACCAATCGAGGGAGCGCCCATGGCCGTACCGATGATTTCTCCTGAGTTGAAGCGAGCACAGCGCATCCCGAGCGCATCCAACCCCGCTCCTTCTTGCCCGTGGATTCCAACTGCGACCTCGCCCCCCCCGCACGTGAGCACCTGGACGGCGTCGTTCTTCACGCACTTCGTCCCCGCGCCGTCTCGCAGATACCCGGGCTTGCACGTCCAAGGACAGGTGGCCTGAGCAGCCGTTGGGCTCGTATAATCCGCGTTCGCGGGAGCATTCGTGCAGGCATTGCGGACATTGGAGTTCGCGGGCGACCAATACCCAATTCCGACGTCGACACAGACTCCATTGGAACCGAGAACTGCAGCAGCGTCAGCGGCGCGGTGGGCCGCGTGTACCTCGAGCTCAGCGACGCTCGCCGAGGCCGCGCGCGGGATTGCGCTCCTGACGAAGCTGGTGGGCTGAGCGCTGGCTCCGCGCGCCGTCCGTGACGATGCCGCGCCAATCGAAGGTGCGCTCGGATGGTGCGCGGCAGCGATGCTCATCCTGGCGGGGAGCGCCCGGGAAACTTGCCACCCATCGCATCGGCCACCGACGGCACCCGCGGCTGACTCTTCAGGACCCTCTCGGTGGCAGGAGGCCCTCAGCTGCAGGACGACGGTCGCGGTCGCGTGAGCGTCTGCCATCCAGCGAGGGGAGCTCCTTCAGACCGTACGCCCCCCGAGCGGATGTCCGCGGACGATCTCCTTGACGCCCGCCGAGCCCTTCGCTAGTCGTTAGGCGGCATACGATATGGCGGCATCACAAATGAACCTCGAGCAGAAATACGAAGCCCTCCTACACGAAGCGAAGCGGCGGCAGCTCCCAGACGTGGCCGGCATCCGGCTGGTCTTCCAGACGCTCTCGCTAGCCTCGGCGATCGACCGGGATTGCGCGGCGTTGCTCGCGCCCCACGGCCTCTCGGAGGGCCGCTTCGTGCTGCTGTTCCTGCTCGACGCCGCCCACGATGCCCTCGCACCCAATAAGCTCGCCGAGCGGGCGGGCGTGACCCGCGCCACCGTCACGGGGCTGCTCGATGGGCTGGAGCGAGAAGCACTGATCGAGCGGCATTACGACGCCCAGGATCGCCGCGCGCTGCGCATTCGTCTGACCCGCAAGGGCAAGCAGACGGCGAAGCAAGTCTTCGACCAGCACAGCCGTTGGATCGCGAGCCTGTACGGCAACCTGTCGGCGGCAGAACGCGGGCAGCTCACGGCCCTGCTCGACAAGCTCGCTGGCAACTTGACCGCGAGGAAGGCCGAGCCATGAGTCCGTCCCTTCCCCGCAAGGGCGCGACCCGCGCCACCGACATTCCGCCTGACGTGCTGGACGCCTTGTCGCACGGCGAGATGCAGACCGCCACGCTCGCCGAGTGCATGGCGCTCGACCAGGCCCGTCTGCTGCGGGCGGTCTTTCCCGAGCTCTCCCCCGATGCATTGGCGGCCGCCGATGCAGCCTGCAAGCTCGGCATCCTCAAGCGCATGAGCGCGATCGGTGCGCTGCTGCTGGAGGAGCTCGGCACCGCCGGCATCGAGCGCTCTCGGACGCACGCCGCGGACATGGTGCGCGGCTGGGCCTGCTTCATGGTCGGCGCGCGGCCCGAGCTGGATCTGCAGGCCCGACTGGCCACCATCCGCCCGCTCGCCGATGACTCGCATTTCGGTGTGCGTGAATGGGCATGGATGTCGGTGCGGCGCCATCTGGCGCGAGAGCTGGACATCGCCATCGCCGAGCTCTCGGCCTGGACGTCTTCGCGCTCCGAATACGTGCGCCGCTTCGCAACCGAGGCCCTGCGCCCGCGCGGCGTTTGGTCCGCTCACATCGCAGAACTTCAGCGAGAACCAGGGCGGGCGCTCCCGATCCTCTCGCCGCTGCGTGCCGATCCGTCCGTCTACGTGCAGGACTCGGTAGCCAATTGGCTGAATGACGCCGCCAAGACCCAGCCCGGCTGGGTGCGCGATCTCTGCGACCAATGGCTGCGCGGCGACCCCGCCGACGCTACCCGCCGTATCTGCAAACGCGCTTCACGCAACTTGAAATGAGGGATAGCCAAATGTCTCAGTATCTCATCGAACTGTATACGCCCAACGCATCTTGGAAGGCGCTGCCCTCCGAGCGACGCCAGCAGTAACCCTCCCCCATCTCAGGAAGTGCCGACGTCCCCGGGGGCGCTCTCCCTCCGAGCACCCCATCGGGGGGAGTGCTCAGTTCCGCGGCGAGCGCAACTCGTTCTTCTGCCGCAGCCCCCACGTCCCGCCAAGTCGCCACCAGTCACTCACGGGCGAAGCAGCGCCTTGATTGCGCGCCTTTCGTCCATCGCGCGATAGCCCTCGGCGACCTTCTCGAGCGGCAGGGTGAGGTCGAAGACTTTCCCGGGATTGACCTTCCTGCTCCAGACCAGGTCAATCAGTTGAGGCATGAACCGACGTACCGGCGCAGGGCCACCGTGGAGATGAACGTGCGAGAAAAAGAGCTTCTCGCCGTCCAGGCTCACGCCATGAGGCACGCCCACGTAGCTGACGAAGCCTCCGGGCCTCGCGGCGCCGATAGCCTGGAGCATGGACTCCTGTGTGCCCACGCACTCCAGCACCGAATCGGCACCAATCCCCCGGGTCAGTTCTTTGATGCGAGCAACGCCCTCGTCGCCTCGCACGGACACAATGTCCGTGGCACCAAACTCACGAGCGAGCGCCTGGCGCGTCTCATGGCGGCTCATCGCGATGATGCGCTCGGCTCCCATCTGCTTCGCGGAGAGTACCGCCAGGAGCCCGACGGCACCGTCGCCGACGACCACGACTGTCGAGCCGGGATTCACGTTGGCGGCGTCGGCTGCGAACCAACCGGTACCAAACACGTCCGACACGGCCAGCAGGCTGGGCACAAGCGCATCGGGCGGCACCTCGGCCGTCACGACCAGCGTGCCGTCGGCGAGCGGCACTCGCATCCTTGGCGCCTGAGCCCCACTCACCGGCTCTCGGTGCTGGCACGACGTTTGGTAACCCGCCTTGCAGTGAGGGCACGTGTTGTCGGAGGCGAAGAACGAACCGATGACGAACTGCCCTGGCTTGACCGAAGCGACAGCGCTTCCGACCTCTTCGACGATGCCGCAGTACTCGTGCCCCATCGGCGTCGGCTCAGTCACCGCCTGCACGCCTCGGTAGGGCCATAGGTCCGAGCCGCAGACACATGTAGCCGAGAGACGGATGATGGCATCCGTCGGCGCGAGAATCTTCGGCTCGGCGCGCTCCTCGAAGCGGACGTCGCCGGGCTTGTGGAGAACGGTGGCACGCATAGCAGCTCCTTTCATCTCGGAGTGGATTACGGATGGAACATGCGTACCCGCGCTCGCCCCGTGAAGATGCTGGTTGAGGATGGGCTGTCAAGCTGCACTTGACAGCCGCCACTCGGCTGGAAACGTAACATGCAAGTCCTAATCGTGAATACTTCCCTATTCCCTCACCTCCAAACGTTCCTCGCTGTGGCGCGCACGCGGAGCTTCAGCGCCGCAGCTCGCGACCTGGGTATCTCGCGCTCCGCAGTAAGCCAGAGCGTGCGCTTGCTCGAAGGGAAGCTTCGAGTGCCCCTCGTCGCACGCACGACGCGCAGCGTATCCCTCACAGAGGCAGGGAGGCGCCTCGTGGAGTCCGCAGGCCCAGCCGTCACACAGGTTCAAGCAGCGCTCACGCAGGCCTCTGCAAAACCAGGTGAGGTGGTGGGCCGCGTACGGTTGACAGTCCCCCGCGCCGCCTTTCATTTCGTGATTGAGCCCGTCTTGCCGAAGTTCCGGGAACGTCATCCTCGTATCGAGGTCGACCTCGTCTTCGAGGACCGGATGGTGGACCTCGTCGGCGAGGGGTTCGATGCGGGCGTTCGCCTGAGCGAGTATGTTGAGCGCGACATGGTGAGTGTTCGTCTCACCGATGCCTTTCGATTCATCGTCGTCGGCTCACCCACCTACCTAGGTAGGCACGGGACTCCAGGGCGCCCAGAAGATCTCCTCGAACATGAGTGCTTGACCTTTCGCTCGTCCACCACGGGTTCGCTCTACGCCTGGGAATTCGAACGCGGTCGCCGGACGTGGCGGGTGCCCGTCCGTGGAAGCCTTGTCGTCAACGACGGTCTGATTTGCATACGATGGGCGGAGCAAGGGCTGGGCCTCGCGTATGTGATGGAGCCTTTGGTCGGCGAGCAGCTTCGAAAGGGAAGTCTGCAGCGCGTGCTCGAGCCGTACGCCGCAACCGTTCCTGGCTTCTTCCTCTACTATCCCAGCCGCGCGCAGAGCTCAGCTCCACTTCGTCTCTTCGTCGAAACGGTCCGTGAGCTGACACGCAAGCCGCCAGTGGCCACGAAACAACTCGGGCCTTGAGGCGGCTCCCGGCGTCGGGCAACCGCGCACACCGCAACCTCTCTCAACACGCCATCGTTCGCCATTGAGTCTTCAAAGACCGACGCGACCTCGATGCCCGGCTGACGGCTGAGCCCCACTCCCAGTCAGCCGATACTGGAGTCATCCCTCCCATGTCGCGTTGCGAGCGAAGAGGCTCCCGCATTTGGCAGAAGCGAGGGCAATGGAGAGCCGCGCCGGTGCGAGCGCCACATTGCCGCTACGGCTGGTGCGATGCCGGCCCCAACGCCGTCCGAGCAGCCCGCCCACAGTCCGCTACCCAGTGGTCCTTTCAAGAAGGCACCAGCTGACGAACGGCTGCTCGACACCAGACGAATTGGCAACGGACTGAGGATTGTCCAGCACTGCTTCCTGGCCCATACAGCAGCCGGTGACTGGTTTGGCGGAGAGACCGAGCGAATACTGGTGTGGCGATGGCGACCCATGAACTGTTCGCGCGGTGGAACACTCCGCCCCTGGTCTTCGAGCACGGAGAAGCCGTCGATGCCGCGGAGGGTGTGCCCGCCGAACTCCCGCTCGTCAGGACAGGGCTCACGAGTTCGACATCGTCCCGCTCGGCACCTTCAGATTCTGTTCGCGAAGACCGGGGCTTGAACGAGCCTCTCCGTGCACAAGGTCGGCCGCTGTCAAGCAGCGCTTACCGGGCCATGTAATAGGCGGCGACTATTTGAACAACGAGGGCGTGTGCATACTCCTTCTGCAGCGCTCGGGAGCGCAGCATCAGCGCCGCGCGCGATAGCTGGGCCATTCAACCGAGGGAAGAACCAAACGTCAGAACGGAGAGCACGATGAGCGACTCAGATCAACGTGGTGAGTCACATTCACTCGAGAGAAGAAGATTGCTGCTTGGTTTGGCCGCCGCCCCGCTTGCAGCGTGCGCGTCGGCGCATGGGGGGATGCGCGCGAGCACGACAAGCGCACCCGCCAGCTCGGCCCAATCCGCCAACCAGGCCTACACCCTGAGGTCCCGCAAGCTGGGCCACCTGGTGGTGTCGGAGCTTGGCTTCGGATGCATGAGCAACAGCCCTGGCCACTACGGTCCGGGCGTGGACCGTCCCCAGAGCATCCGTGTGATTCGCGACGCCTATGACCGCGGCATTCGCTTCTTCGATACCGCCGAGGTTTACGGCCCCTACGTGAACGAGGAACTCGTCGCCGAAGCACTGGGGCCAGTGCGCAACCACGTGGTCATCGCCACCAAGTTCGGCTTCAAAATCGACGGCACGAACGGGTTGGACAGCCGCCCCGAACGCATCCGCCGCGTGGTCGAGGAATCGCTCAAGCGCCTGAAGACGGACCGCATCGACCTCTACTACCAGCACCGCGTCGATCTGACCGTCCCCATCGAGGATGTGGCTGGCACCGTCAAGGACCTGATCCAGCAGGGCAAGGTGCTGCACTTCGGCCTGTCCGAGCCGAGCGCACGCACCATCCGCCGTGCTCACGCCGTGCAGCCCTTGGCTGCGATCCAGACCGAGTACTCGCTCATGGAACGCAGCGTGGAGGACAACGGCGTTCTGCAAGCGTGCGAGGAGCTGGGCATCGGCTTCGTGCCGTGGGGACCGCTCGGTCAAGGCTTCCTTCCCGGCAAGCTGCCCCTGGATGCACAGGCCAGGTTCGATGCGAAGACGGACCTGCGCAAGACCTTCCCCCGCTTCAGTCGGGAGGTCATGCAGGCCAACCAGTCCATCCTCGACTTCCTGAAGGCCTTCGGCGAGAAGAAGGGCGCCACGCGCGCGCAGATTGCCCTGGCCTGGCTGGCAGCACAGAAGCCTTGGATCGTCCCCATCCCCGGGACAACAAATCTCGATCACTCGCGCGAGAACCTGAGCTCGCTCAACGTCAACCTCACGCCGGAAGACCTGCGAGAAATCGAAGCGGCCTTCGCCAATATCACCGTGCATGGCGGCCGTATGGACGCGAAGCAGATGGACCAGATCGGCAAGGACTGAAATCCATCGGAATCGGATGGGCACAGCCGGGCACAGCTCCACGCCGGGCGGCATGAGGGCCCACCTGAACGACAACGGCAAGAGGAGCGCAAGTCGCCGGATTCGCGGGGCACAGGACATGATCGACTTCTGCGAACTCAACAACATCAAGCCCGGAATTGAGTCCCCCATGACGGGAATCAACGAAGCGTGGCCCAAGGCCGTCGGGAAGAAGGCCCGCTAGCGTTTCGTCATCGATATCAAGAAGCAGAACTAGAGGAACCGACATGAACCCTACATACGACTTCAAAGGACAGGTAGCGCTCGTCACCGGCGCTAGCTCTGGCATGGGCCTCGCCACCGCGAAGGCCTTCGCCGCAGCCGGCGCCTCCGTGGTACTTGCAGATGTCAATACGGCAGCGCTCACGTCGGCTGTCGACGCCCTGACATCGGCCGGACATTCCGCGCTCGGTGTCACCTGCGACGTGTCCGACGAAGCCCAGGTCGCCGCGCTGGTCCGGCGAGCAGTTGAGGCCTATGGCCGGTTGGACATGGCCTTCAACAACGCCGGCATTCAGGCACCGCCCACCGATGCGGCGGATGAGCCTTCTGACCTGTTCGACAGGGTCAACGGAATCAACCTTCGGGGGGTCTGGGCTTGCATGAAGCATGAACTCAAGCAGATGCGTCAGCAAGGCAGCGGCGCCATCGTGAACTGCTCGTCGCTCGGTGGTCTCGTCGGCCTGCCTGGTCGAGCGGCCTATCACGCGTCGAAGCACGGAGTCATCGGCCTGACGAGAAGCGCTGCGTTGGAGTACGCACCTCGTGGCATCCGCATCAATGCCATCTGTCCAGGAACCATTTCTACGCCCATGGTCACGGACATGCTCGCCAAGGGGGAACTTGATCTCGCCGGGGCGATTGCGAATCAGCCCATCGGGCGCCTGGGAGAGGCTGAGGAGATTGCTGCCTCGGTGCTCTGGCTTTGCAGCCCAGGCGCAAGTTTCGTTACTGGCGTGGCACTTCCGGTCGACGGTGGATACACGGCGCGCTGAGCCTGGGCGATGCGCCACGCGAGGAGGGGTAGCGTGCGCCGGTCCAGCGCGTCATCCTGATGAGCGGCCAAGTCCTCGACGGTGAGGACATTTGGCTCTGCAACTGGATTCGAAATATCTGACGACGTCGCGTCATTGGGGCTGCAGAGCAGTTCACGCGGCGCCGGATGAGGCAGGAACTCTCCTCGATTGTCCAATCTCGCCGAATGGGCCATGCCCTTCTTTAAGCCAGGGAGCCCCGCATGTTGCGTGCATACTTACCGACGATGCGAAAATTCAGTCTTGCCTTCTTCTGCCTACTCGCTGGATGTGCCTGCACGAACCAGCCATCACCGCAACCTGATGTTTTGAACCCATCAATACCACCTATGGAAGGCGGCGAAGGTGGCGACGATGCGGGCACCACTCCAAACCCGGCGTCTACCGACATGCGCATCACAATTGGTCCCAAACCCTTTACCGTCAAACTCCACAACAGTGAAACAGCGACGGCCTTCAAGGCAATGTTGCCGACCACGGCAAACATGGCCGACCTGAACGCAAACGAGAAATACTACCGCCTCCCAAGCGACCTACCTGTCAATGCATCGAACCCAGGGACAATCCAGGTGGGCGATGTGATGTTGTACGGGTCCAACACCTTGGTGCTCTTCTACAAGACGTTCTCCACGTCCTACACCTACACGCGAATCGGCAAGGTGGAGAACGCCTCAGAACTGGCCGCGACACTGGGCTCGGGCAACGTAACGGTCATGTTCGAATTATGATTCGCTTACGTGCTTCTCCAGCCCCTTCATTCACGACGGGCGCAGAGGGCACTGAGCAGAGCGTAGTTCCGCCCCCTTCATGAATGAGAGAGGGCCCGACGGTCCGTTGGCCCCGTTGCGCTCAGTCATGGCGCACGTTTTGACGCACCCGTGACGCAGCGACCGATTTTTGGGTAGGCCCCCCCCCGCGCTCACGCTGCGCGTGCGTGTCTGCGAGCGAAACGTGACGGCGTCGGTGGACGTATCGCTCGAGCGGTGAGCGGCTACCCCATCACCTTGAGGACTGCGAGACGACTGTGTTCGAAAAATAGCTTTGCGGCACCGACACGCAGACGGCGCATGTCACATTCGATGCCTTCGTCGAGGCTCAAGCCATCGGCGCGCAGGCGATCCGACACAACGGAGTCATCGGGACCATCGGCGAAGAGCCACAGTTCGAGCGTGCGTCCAGGTCCGGCGTTGAGGCCGGCCTGCGCGGAGTCGTTAAAGATCATCCAGCAGCGACCATCCTCGCCGAAGTGCAGCTCGAAGTTCCCATAGCGCCAGATCGACGCGCGCTCGACGGTCTCCTCGACTCCCCACTCGTCCGGCGCTCCCAACCGCCGGCGTACGTCGTCGCGGCCCATGCCGACGGCGGCACCGCCAAGTCGGGCTTCAACGATGAGCTCGCGCAGCGAGAAACAGGTCATTCGCCGTTCCATTGCCGCATTCTGCCGTCCCCAGAATCTGTCGCGCCAGGGCTTTGCCTCCTGTGCCTCCCCCCAATTCGGCCGCTGCGTCACGGGTGCCTCAAGGCCTCGCCGGGCAGAGTGTCAATGCCAGTGAGCGAGGCACACTCGGCCGAGGCGACAACTTCCCTGACAAAGGGGGCGAGGCAGCACAGTCCTCAGATGAACGGCACGCGTGTTGGACGGGTGAACGCACGGCTTCGCGTTGTTGGACCCGCGCAGAGAGTGTGAGAACCTTTGCCCCATGGCGGACACGCTCAAGTCAGACGCGACCGTTTCCGAGGGGCTGGACCGCCGTCGATTCCTGACGTGGGTCATGACCTCTCCCACGTTGATGATTGCCGCCCGGCTGGGGCCCGACGTGCCCGAGGCCGAGGCGGCGGAGCGCCCGGAAGGAGCGACAACGGCGATGAGCCTCTATCTCGCCGTCCAGACCGATGGGCGCGTCGTCACCACCCTGCCTCGCACGGAGATGGGCCAGGGCATCACCACGGCCGTGGCCATGCTCGTCGCCGAGGAACTCGACATGGCGCTCGACCAGGTCGACGTGCGCAGCGCCGACGCGGACCCCCGCTGGGCCATCCAGCTCACCGGCCTGTCGTCGACGATGCGCTTCCTCACGGGCCCCCTGCGCGCCGCAGCGGCGGAGGCCCGGGCACGGCTGGTCACTGCCGCGGCGCTGCGCTGGCGCGTCCTGGCCCACACCCTCGCCACCTCGCACGGCGTGGTGAGCGCCCCCGACGGGCGGCGGGCCGGCTATGGTGAGCTGGCGGAGGACGCCGCTCGCGTGCTGCTCCCCGCGGTCTCCAGCCAGCCCAGGCCCGTGAGCCGGTTCAAGCTGGTGGGCCAGCCCACCGGACGCATCGACGCGAGGGACATCGTCACGGGCGCCACGCGCTATGCCCTGGACCTGGACATCCCCGAGGCGCTACCGACGGTGGTGGCCCGGCCCCCAACGCTGCGCGGCACCGTCCAGTCGGTCGACGATGCCTCGGCGCGGGCGATGCCCGGCGTGGTGGCGGTGGTGCCCCTGGGCACCGGCGTGGCGGTGGTGGCCCGTACCTTCGGACAGGCGCTTGCGGCGCGCGCGGCGCTGCGCATCACCTGGACGCCCGGACCCGCCAGCGCACTGTCGGACGCGGACATCCGGACCCGCCTGCGCGACGGCATCGGCCCAAGGCCCCTGCCGCCGCTGTTCACCACACGGACGCTTGAGGGACGCTTCGACTTCCCCTACCTGGCGCACGCGACCATGGAGACGCAGAGCTGCCTGGCCCGCGTGCAAGGTGGACAGGCGGAGGTCTGGCTGGGGGCGCAGGACCCCAAATACGCGCAGCGCGAGGTGGCCCGGGCGCTCGGCTGGGAGCTCACGCCGTGGCGAGTGACGGTGCACATCGCCCGGGCCGGTGGCGGCTTCGGCCGCAGGTTCTTCACCGAGGCCGCGGTGGAGGCCGCGCTCGTCTCACGGGCCATCGGCAGACCGGTGAAGTTGATGTGGAGCCGCGACGATGACATGCGCCACGGCCACTTTCGCCCCGCCAGCCACCACCGCATCCTCGCCTACCTGGGCCCGGGCGGGCGTGTCCTGGGCTGGCATCACCGCGCCGCCATTCCCACCGTGGAGTTCCCCCACGGCTTCGGTGACGCCCTCACCGCGCTGGCCGGCGAGGTCCTGCCCGAGGTGACCAGTGCGGTCTTCTTCGCGCTCTCCCAGAAGCTCCCATACGGATTCGGATGGGTGAGCCAGGAGCTGCGCGACGTGGCGATTCCGATTCCCACCGCGTCGTTCCGCTCGGTGTTCACCAGCCAGGTGGGCGTGTCCAACGAGGTCTTCGTCGACGAACTGGCCCGCGAGCTCCAGGTGGACCCCGTCGCGCTGCGACGCGAGCGGCTCACTTCGAATCGCCTCAAGGCGGTGCTGGACAAGGTCGCCACGGAGGGACAGTGGGGCAGAAGCCTGCCACCCGGTGTCGCCCAGGGTGTCGCCGTCCTCGAGGAATGGGACAGCGCCATCGCCCACCTCATCGAAGTGGACGTCACCGGAGGGACGCCTCGGGTACTGCGCATCGTCATCGCCGCGGATGTCGGCCTGCCCATCAACCCCAAGGGCATCGAGGCCCAACTCCAGGGCGCGGCGGTGGACGCGATGTCCACCACGCTGAGCGCGGGAATCCACATCGACGCGGGCACCGTGCGCGAGGGCAGCTTCGCGGACTATCGCTGGATGCGCATGAAGCACGTCCCGTCCGACATCCAGGTGCACCTGGTCCGCTCGGATGACCGGGTGGGCGGCGTGGGCGAGCTCGGCTATCCCAGCGCAGCGGCGGCCCTGACCAACGCCATCGCCCGGGCGCGAGGCTCGATGCCCACCCGCTTTCCCATCCTCGACGAGGGAGTCTGAGCATGGCGGCACATCAGTTCATCCTCAATGGCCAGACGGTGTTGGTGGAGGCGCCCGAGGACCTGTCGCTGCTGTGGGTGCTGCGCGACGTGCTGGGCGTGACGGGCCCGAAGTACGGCTGCGGCGTGGGCGTGTGCGGCGCGTGCACCAGCCACCTGGACGGCGAGGCCTTCCGCCCCTGCATCCACCCGGTGGGTGGGCTGTCTGGCCGCGAGGTGGTCACCATCGAGGGGCTGGGCGCCCAGGGACTGCATCCCGTGCAACAGGCGTGGATGGAGGAAGATGTGGCCCAGTGCGGCTTCTGCCAGCCGGGGCAGATCATGGCCGCCGTGGCGCTGCTCAAGAAGAACGCCCAGCCCTCTGACGCGGACATCGACGCGGCGATGAGCGACAACGTCTGCCGCTGTGGAACCTATGTCCGCATCCGCGCCGCCATCAAGCGCGCCGCCCTGCTGCTGCGAAGCGGCGCGGGCGGCGGGTGATACCGAGGAGGCCAGGGCGCCCGCTACGTCGAGACGCTCCATGAAAATCGGGTTCCATTGCGACACCACCCGGGATGCACTCAGGTGACGCCATCCTCGACATAGGCGTAGCCCTGGCCGCGCAACCCACGGCTTGCGTCCTCGACGTGTGGGAAGTCCTCTGCGGAGATGAAGGGCGCCTTCGCGGCGTCCATGGGGTTGGGCCTTTGACGTGAATCACTTCCATGGCGTGCAGGACTACCTGCCGCACGCCAGGAGTATGTTGGCGCTGGTTCGAGAGCGTTCTGTCATTACACCGAACGGCACCGAGACAAGCCGCGAACTGCACTTCTTCGTCAGCACCCGCAAGCCCACCGATGCCGAAGCCATGGCGACCTTTGGACTCGGCAAACCTCGCGACGGCACCGGGTATTGACTCCTCGTCCGTGCGGGCCTCGAAAGGGGGCCCTCACGGGCCCAAACCCGACGGATAGAGCGAAGGCGGGCAGTCAGCATCATCTGCTCGTAGAGGCCCAGGGACTGCCGCTGGCCGAGTCGCTGACGGCCGCCAACGTGCACGACACGCACGGGCGCTTCCCGGTGATTGACTCGGTACCTGCGGTGAAGACTCCCACGGGACAGCGACGCTTTCGCCCGACGAAGGCCCATGGAGACAAGGCCTACGCTTCGAGGAAGAACAGGCGAGGAATCTGCCAGTCCATCTGGACCCGTCCAGTTCTCAATTCTGGAGCATGTCGCGGGACTTGCGACAGGGTAATAGCCCCGACCGTGGAAGGTTCGATTCCCGCTGGCGAGCGACGAGGGCGATGCCCAGCATCGCGCGCCTTCACGTTTGAAATTGACACGAACCAACGACAAGGAGCGCTGGAATGAGCGAGAAGAATCACATGATCGTTCGCCCTGTTGAGAGGGGCGACTTTGAACAATGGCTTCCGTACTGGAAGAGCTACCAGGAATTCTACAAGGTCACTTTGCCGGAGGAAGTGACCCAGGCGACCTGGGAGCGATTCTTCGACGACCGCGAGCCGATGCACTCGGCCGTCGCGGTGGACGGCGAACGAATCGTTGGGTTTGTCAACTATCTCTTTCACCGTTCGACGTGGGCGCAGAATGACTTCTGCTACCTCGAAGACCTCTTCGTCGCTCCAGAGACACGGGGACGCCATGCAGGCAAGAAGCTCATCGAGTTCGTACAGGAGCGCGCCCGCGCAAAGGCCTGCGGGCGTCTCTACTGGCATACTCAAGAAACCAATCACACGGCGCAACGACTCTACGATTGGATCGGAGAGAAGCCTGGTGTGATCGAATATCGGATGTCGCTCGCTTGAACGACAGATGACCGTCGAAGCGCGTCGCGGCCATGCGTGAGGCCCTCGGCATGGATGAGGCGGGGGCTTCGACGGTCGTTACGACGTGGGGTCTGAGGTCGCGTTCGGCTCAGGCCAATAGTGACTGTCGGGCAGCGCGCGCGGGCCGAAGATCGCCTGTCCCACGCGCACGATGGTAGCTCCCTCCTCGACAGCCCACTCGAAGTCGCCGGACATCCCCATCGAGAGCTCGTTCATCGTGACGCCAGCCGGCGCCTCCTCACGCAGCCGCGCGCGCAGTTCCCGAAGCAGCGTGAAGCACGGACGCACACGCGCCGGATCGGCCGACAGCAGCGCGAGAGTCATCAGCCCACGGACGCGCAGCGAGGAGAAGGCGGGCAAGTCGCGGAAGAAACGGGCGACCTCATCCGGCGGCAGGCCGAACTTGCTGGCTTCACCGGACGTGTTGACCTGCACCAACACGTCGAGCGCGCGCCCCTCCACCTGCAAGCGTCGATCGAGCGCCTCCGCGACACGAAGGCTGTCCAGCGCCTGAAACTCGCTGGCGAAGCGCGCGACGACCTTCGCTTTGTTCGTCTGGAGGTGCCCGATCACCGACCACCGCAGGTCGGTGAGATCTGCCATCGCCTCGGCCTTACCCAACGCCTCCTGGACCTTGTTCTCTCCGAGTTCGCGGCAGCCAGCCGCGTAGGCCATGCGGATGCGGGCCTCGGGCATGGTCTTGCTGACCGGCAGGAGGCGGACCTCTACTGGATCGCGACCGACTCGCGCGCACGCAGCGGCGATGCGTCCGCGAACAGTCGCCAGGTTGCGCCGAAAGTCCTCGACGCTGTACGCAGTTGAATATGCCGGGGTGTTGATGGTTGCCTCCTGGATCGCGCACGTCCTTGCGCGCGTTCGTAAATGGCAAGAGACTGGCCCCATGGACAGCCCCAGAATCAAGAATGATGAGGGTCCAGTCAGGCGACCGTGGCGCTTCGACTTCACCCTCGAACGGGACACGTCCGTGTCGCAGCAGACGCAGCTCACCCGAGCGCTCATCCACGAGATCCAGCGCGGGAGGCTCCCTCCGGGCTCGATGCTACCGGGAAGCCGAACCCTCGCAGACCAGCTCGGGGTGAATCGGAAGGTGGTCGTCGCGGCGGTTGACGAGCTCGTCGCCCAGGGGTGGCTTGAGACGCGCCCCGCCTCTGGAACGCGCGTGGCGGCCTCCCTACCGCGCTCGGCGTTCGCTGACGTCGAATTGCCCACGCAGCGCAAGTCGGCCTTGCTCCGTCGGGATACCTCCCTCGTGTCGATCACCGATGGGTTGCCGGACCCTCGGCTCGCGCCGCAGGCGGAGTTGGCGCGCGCATACGCGCGGGCGCTTCGCTCTCTCAGCCGAACAGCGGCGGGCTACGGCGACGCAGCAGGAGCTCCGAGCCTCCGCGAAGTGATTTCGAGCTTCGTCAATCAGGCTCGCGGGCTCTCCACAACCATCGATGAGATCTTCCTCGCACGTGGATCGCAGGGCGCGCTCAGCCTCTACGCACTGGCGATGCTCGAACGTGGCGACGTGGTCGCTGTGGAGGTGCCAGGTTACGCACCTGCGTGGCGCGCGTTCGAGTTCGCGGGGGCCAAGATCTCGCACATCCCCATCGATGGCGAGGGATTGAGGACCGACGTCCTCGAGAAGACGGCGCGGAGGTTGTCGGGCAAGCTGAAGGCCGTCTACGTGACGCCGCATCATCAGTACCCGACGTCGGTCTCCATGACGCCGGAACGACGGATAAAGCTGCTACAGCTCGCCGAGCACTTCGACTTCACCATCGTCGAGGACGACTACGACTACGAGTACCACTTCGAAGGTGAGCCGCTGCTACCGCTCCACGCGACCGGAGGATCGCGGCGCGTCGTCTACATCGCGTCGCTGTCCAAGCTGCTCGCGCCGACCGTGCGGCTCGGCTACCTCGTCGCGTCGGAGGGGTGCATTCGCAAGCTGAAGGAAACGCGTGAGCTGCTCGAACGACAAGGTGACGTCGTCCTAGAGCACGCCATCGCGGAGCTCTTCGAAGACGGGACGCTCCAGCGTCACGCGAGGCGAGCCCGTCGAGAATACAAAGCACGCCGAGATCACCTCCTCTCGCGGCTCCGCGCGACGCCTGCGCTCGACGAGTGCTTCGACTACTCCGTGCCGGCGGGTGGGTTGGCGCTGTGGCTGACCCTGCGCAAGGGAAGCATCGACTCGTTGGTGGCAAGGGCGCGTGAGGAGCACCTGCTGATGGCTCCAGGCTCCACCTATCTTCCCAAGGGGCGCTTGGACGCCGTTCGGCTCGGGTTCGCCGCGCACACGCCGGACGAGCTTTCGCGAATCTGCGACACGCTCGCCCGTTGCATTCCAAGCCGACCTGGTCTGCGCCCCAATCTTCGGACCAGTTGAAGCGAGAGCGAGAGTCCTCGCTGACCGGAAGCTGGCGAAGAGCGGCGGCCAGAAGGATGAGCTGCTCTCCGTGCGCTGGGAAGAAATACAGGAGGAAGGCCCCTACGCCTTCGCCGACGCGAAACCGGAACCTCCCGGGCGGTATGCGCCCTGCGCTCTCCTCGCATCATGGACACGACGAGGGAATCGTTGGCGTAGCGCCTGGGACAGCCGGAGAGGGAGTTGCAGTGGAGGCTGCACTTCGCCGTGGACTCGGAGCGGGCCGTGCAGGACGGTGTCCCTCCGGGCGTCATCCTGGGGGGACAGTGCCTGTGGCACTTCCAGCGACAGCTTCATCACCGCACGGCTCGCCACGGCCCGGGGGATTGCCACTTGGCTGCCGCGCTGCCCCACCTGCCACCGCGCAAACCATCCACGGCCTCGCGCAGCCCACCTGGTCTCCCCGTCCACCCGTCGGGGCCCTGACGCAGCCGTGTTAGATATTGATGCGGGAACTGACGGTGCGGATGTCCATCCCCAGCGCGGAGAACTCGGCGGCGTGGGCGCGCAGGCACTCCACGAAGCGGGGATGCACGTCCGCCTCCTCGTTGGCCAGCAGGAAGCCGTAGCTCGTCTTCGAGAGCATCCACGAAATCCACAGCATCTCCGTGGCCTCCTCCGGAGGCGGCGCGACGTCATGGTCCGCCTCCGTCGACAGCGCGCCCGCCTTGCCCCAGCGCAGGCCCAGGCACGCATAGAGCACCTCGCCCGCGTCGTCCCATTGGAGGTTGTTGGCCCAGGCATGGCGGAACGTCGCGAAGTAGATGACGTACCGGCACAACTGCTTGAGCGCCTCCATCTCTCCGGGCTGGGGCGCGTCCGTCCGGGTCACCGCGCTGACGGCCTTGGCGTGGGTCGCGGCGACCTTCGCGTCCAGGTCCATGCGCTCGGAGCGCACGAACCACGGCGCCGCCCTTCCCGGCACCGTCGCGCGCAGGTAGCGGCACACGAAGGCGGGCGCCGAGTGCCCCACCAGGTCGTCCGAGAAGCGCCGCACCTCGCTCCACTGCGCCTCCAACGCCGCGCCGTGCTCGGCGAAGAAGGCATCCACGTGCTCCCCTACCAGCCGCCAGAACAGGCCCGCCGCGCGTGCGTAGCGGTGCGACTCGCAGATGGGCGGCGCGGGCGCGAAGCCCTTCCAGTCGTAGCTGCCCATCAGGTGCAACAGCCGCGTCTCCACGCTGCGCTCGGTGAGCGCGCTGGCGCGGGTGATGTAGCCGGTGGGTCCCACGAGGAAGCCGTTGGCGGAGTGGTTGATGAGGACCACCTCCCGCAGGTGCGGCATGAGCAGCCAGCGCAGCGGACTGCGGCGCAGATTGCGGTGCGCGGCGATGGCGTACTGCTCCACGTTGAAGTGGCACTGCCCCAGGTGGTTGCCCAGCTCCGTCTCCAGCGTCGCGCTCACCCGCGCCATCCGCTTGGCGGCCTCCCAGGCCTCGCCGTCCGCGGGCGTGTAGCTCCGCCGCGTCACGGGAGAGCCCGGCGCCGTCGCGCCCGGCTCGCGCATGCCCAGGATGATGCGCACCGGCAACAGCCGCCCCTCCACCAGCCGCAGCCGCACGTCCACGTCCGGCAGGCAGTGGACGCCGTCCTGCTCGTAAGCGTTCCACGGGAAGTAGAGCCGGAACGCCTCCGGGTCCCCGGGAGCCTCCGGGTCGCCATCCATGAGGGTGGAGAACATGCCGTTGAGCAGCCGCTCTCCGAAGAAGGCGTCGGTGCGCGTGGAGCCCGGCGACTCGCGCTCCATCCGCACCGTCATCGCCTCCGGATAGTCCGCCTGAATCCTGTCCAGGCTCGGCGCCTGTCCCAGCCGTCCCTGGAGCAGGTGGCGGCGCTTGACGAGCTCGATGGGCGCCACCGCCTTCAGCATCGCCAGCGCGCGCCCCGGCGCGTAGGCCGTGGGCGGAGTCCCCTCCTCCGTGACAAGCAACCGGGCCAACGGCGTCGTGGGGTCGTACTCCCAGTAAGGCAGCCGCAGCGTGCCGAAGTCGTAGTGGAGCCCACCATGGTCATCCGGCCCCTTCTCAGAGCCGATGCGGCACCATGCCTCCACCACCCGCCCATCCGGGCGGAAGCTGTGCTGGGGCTCGAAGAAGCGCACCTCCAGGTCGGGCAGGTCATTCACGCCCGCGTCGGCCGGGTCATAGCGAATGGAAAAACATCCATCCGAGTCCGTGAACCCCTCCCCCAGGAAGTCATCCGGCGTGCCGAAGTCCCGGTCCCACAGCTCCACCTTGATGTGATGCATGGGAATGGGGCCCTGGGGCCCGTCCTGCTCGAAGACCAACCGCCCGACCGCGACGGCTGGCAGCGTGCTGGGCTCCCTCGCGGGACGGACAGCCCGGACGCGCGGTGCGAGCTCGCGGCTGATGGCCAGACGCTCCTCGAGCGCGAGCCCCGAGTACCACCGGGACAGCTCCTCCGCGTCGAGCACCTCGTTGCTTCCGCTCTCGCGTCCTTTGCCCCCGAGAGCGCCCATCCATCGGCGCAGCCCTGCGAACATCATCCCCGTCCCCATGCCGCGGGCGCGCCCGTCCCAACGTCTGTCATCAGCTCCACCTCTCCGGGTCACACTCGCGCTCACGTCAGACGCTGGTTCAATGCGTTCCTGCGCTGAGCGACGCCGGCTTCATTCCCTGAGGGGAGGATACCATGGCTTGAGGTCCTACTATTCTCGTTCTACGGTCTGCGCCCGCTACACAGAGGGTTCCATGACTGTCGAGTACAAACTCACGATTCGGACGGGCACGAAGCTCGGCGCGGGGACGGATGCCGACATTTCCATCGTCCTCGTGGGCACGCGAGGAGAGAGCGCCCCCCGCGTGCTGGACAAGCACTTCCACAACGACTTCGAGGCGGGCGCGGAGGACGTCTACGCCCTCTCCTCCGAGGACCTCGGTGACCTGGTCCTGTTGCGCTTCAGCAACGCGGGCGGCGTGGCGGCCGACTGGCTGCTCGACTGGGCAATCGTCACGGCCGGAGAGAAGCAGTGGCACTTCCCTTTCTACCGGTGGGTGCTGAGTGGCGCCACGGTCGACGTGCTCGAGGGGACCGCGAAGCTCGCTCGCCAGGCAAGCAGCGAGCGCGAGTCCACGGCGCGGCGCGAGCTGCTCGAGGCCCGCCAGCGGATGTACCCGTGGCGCGCGCCTGAGATGACCGAGGGGCTTCCCGGCGCGCTCGACCTCCGTGAGGGGAGGCCGCTGCCGAAGGACGAGCTCTACCGGGGCCTGACGGAGGGCAGCTACGAAGTGGTCATCGCGAAGACGCTGGCGGCCATCAAGCTGAACCTGCCCATGCTGACCCGCGCCTGGAACGGGCTGGTGGACATCTTCGACTTCTTCAAACACCTGGAGGTGCCCCAGCTCGCCCAGCGCTGGAAGGACGACCTCGAGTTCGCGCGGCAGGCCGTCCAGGGCATCGCCCCCCTCCACATCACGCTCGTCCCCAGTCTGCCGCAGGGCATGCCGCTCACCGACGACGACGTCCGGGGCCTCTTGTCGCCCGGCACCACGCTGGCCAGGGCGCTCGACGCCAAGCGCATCTTCCTGATCGACTTCGAAATCCTCGACGACATCAGGATGTACCGGAAGGTCGGCGAGGACGGAGTCGAGGAGCGGCGCTGGGCTCCCGCGGCGCGCTGCCTGCTGTACCTGGATGACCAGCGTCAACTGCGACCCCTGGCCATCCAGCTCGGGCGGGACGCCCAGAAGGACCCTGTCTTCACGCCGAACGACGACGCGTACGACTGGCTCGCCGCGAAAATCTACCTCCGGTGCAGCGAGGGCAACTCGCACCAGATGGTGTCGCACGCGCTGCGCACACACTTCGTGGCGGAGCCGTTCGTCATGGCGACGATGCGCAACCTGCCGGACCCGCACCCCGTCTACAAACTGCTGCGGCGGCACTTCCGCTACACGCTCGCCATCAACGAGGGCGCACGCAAGGGCCTGCTCGACGCAGGCGGGGTGTTCGACGACTTCATCGCGACAGGCGGCCCCGACAAGGGCCACCTCCAGTTGGGCAAGAAGGGCTTCCAGCGCTGGACGCTGGCGGACAACAAGCCCCGTGCTGACCTGGAGCGGCGGGGCGTGCTGGACCCTGCCGTGCTCCCCAACTACCCGTACCGGGACGACGCCCTGCCCTTGTGGGACGCGTTCGAGGAGTACGTCGGCGGCGTCCTCAGGCACTTCTACCGGACCGATGCCGACCTCGAGGCCGACACCGAGATGCAGCAATGGTGGAAGGACCTCACCGAGCACGGGCTGCCCGTGGACAAGCTGCCCTGCCGGGAGCTGCGCCGCGTCGACGACCTGGTCGACATCCTCACCACCGTCCTCTTCACGGTCAGCGTGCAGCACGCGGCGGTGAACTACCTGCAATACGAGCACTACGCCTTCGTACCGAATGCGCCCCTGAGCATGCGCCGGGAGCCACCCCGCCAGAAGGGGACGCTGCGTGCAGAGGACATCCCCGAGATGATTCCCACCAAGTCCCAGATGCTCTGGCAGGTCGCCATCGGCCGGGCGCTCTCCAGCTTCGGAGACGACGAGGAGTACCTGCTGCACGAGGGCGGCTGGCGCGAGGAGTACTTCCACGAACCGGAGCTGGTGGCCATCCGCCAGCGGTTCCAGGAGCGCCTGCGCGCCCAGCGCGAGGCGGTGGAGGCGCGCAACGCGGGCGCCGAGGTGCCCTACACCATCCTGCGTCCCGACCGGATTCCCTGCGGCATCACCGTCTGAGCCCTTGGAGACACACGCTCATGCCCAACCTGCTCTCTCGAGGTCTCTTCAGTCTGTTCTTCGGTGGCCGGCGCAAGCCCCTGGCCAGCCTTCCTGGCCCCGCGCCGGGGATTCTGGGTAACATCGGCGACTTCCTCGGCGCCCAGCCGTGGGACGTCTGCGCCCGCTACGCGCGCACCTACGGCCCCGTCGCCGTCGCCTGGCTGGGACCCAGCCCGGCGCTGGTGCTCAATGACCCCACCCTCATCCACGAGGTGCTGGAGACACGCCGGCTGGAGTTCGAGAAGGGCAACATCGGCGACCAGATTCGCCACTCCGTGACGGACGACACGCCCTTCATCGCACAGCAGGGCGAGGACTGGGCTCGCAAGCACGCCATGGATCCGCTCGCCCAGCCGTGGACTCCCGCCTGGCAGGCGGCCCAGGTGGAGCCCCTGCGCGCGGCCATCCTCGAGTCGGTGGAGGCGCTGCTCCAGCAACCCTCCATCGACCTGACGCCCACGCTGCGCAAGCTGACGTTCGACGCGTTCTGCGTGGCCACGGTGGGCGAGAAGCTGCCCACGTCCGTGTACGACGACTTCATGCTCCTGGCGGCGGCGGCCGACGCGCGCATCCAGGCCAAGCTGCCGTTGAAGTTCGTCTCACCGCCCAAGGGTTTCGCGGATGCGAAGGAGCGCTTCTACGGCCTGTTCCTGGACAAGGTTCGCGCGGCCAGGAAGGCCCCGGCGCCGCACCGCGTGGACCTGATGTCGTGGACGCTGCGCGAGATGCCCCAGCTCGACGATGTGGTGCACGCGAACCTGCTCGGCGGGTTCTTCTTCGGAGGCGTGTTCTCCTCGAGCACCACCCTGGTGGGCGCCTTCCATCAGCTGAACAAGTACCCCGCCACCGAGGAGCGGCTGGCGCTGGAGTCCGCCGCGCTGGGGCAGGGGCCGCTCACCCTGGAGCGCCTAAAGGACGCGCCCTGGGGCGAGGCCGTGGCCTATGAGGCCCTGAGAATCCTGCCCGCGGTGCGCATCTTCCTGCGCCGCACGCCGCCCACACCGACGCGGTTGGCGGAAGTCACGCTGCCGCCGGGCACGACGCTCATGATTTCCAACCAGCACCTGCACCGGGACCCCAGCCACTGGACGGCCCCGGAGACGTTCGCCCCGGAGCGCTGGCTCGACGGGGGCGCGGCCCGGAATCCGCACGGCAGCGACCACTTCTTCCCCTTCGGCCGGGGTCCTCGCGCCTGCGTGGCCGGGGACTTCGCCATCGTGTACCTGCGCACGGCCCTGGCCACCGTCTCCGCCCGCGCGCGCATCCACGTCGACTCGACGGAGCCCTTCGAGGAGGGCTTCTTCTTTGGCGTGGTGCGGCCCCAGGGCGTCACGGGCAAGCTCGTCCCGCGCCAGGTACAGACCCTTCACCCTCCCACGGGAGCCCCTCCTCCCCCCGCAGTGGAATCCGCATGACCTTGTTCCGACATCCCCGAGACCGCATCCCCGTCCTGCTGTTCACCCTGGTGTTCGCCCTGGACCTGACGGTCTTCTTCACGGCGCGAAGCTGGTGGTTCCCCATCCTCTGGCTCGCCCTGGGAGTGATTCCCAAGGGGTGGATCAGCGCGTGGAACCACCACCACCAGCATGTGCCCATGTTCCGTCATGCGCTGCCCAACCGACTCCTGGAGGTCATCTTCGGCTTCCAGACGGGCGTGACGTCCCATGCGTGGTTCCTGCACCACGTGCTGGGCCACCACCGCAACTACCTGGACCAGACCCAGGACGAATCGGGATGGAAGCGCCGCGACGGGTCCACCATGGGCGAGGCGGAGTACTCCGTCTTCAACACGCTCGTCGCCTATCCCCGCGCCTTCCGCGTGGGCCGCTCATATCCCAAGGTGATGCGCGTCTTCCTGGCCATGGGCGCGCTCCAGGTGGCACTGCTCGGCGTGCTGTTCTGGCACGACTGGTACAACGCCCTCTGGGTGTTCCTGCTGCCCATGGCGGTGTCGCTCTACGTCACCGTCTGGGCCACCTACTTCCACCACGTGGGGCTGGAGGCGACGGAGCACACCCACGCCTCGTACAACATCCTGCACAAGGGCTACAACCTGATGACCGGCAACCTGGGCTACCACACCGCGCACCACGCGAAGCACGGGCTGCACTGGTCTCAACTGCCCGAGCTTCACGCGCAGCTCGCCCAGGACATTCCGGCCACACACTACCGGCAGCCGGGCATCCCCTTCGTGTGGACCAACCCGGAGGCGAAGATCGAGCCGGCCGAGGCGGAGTTCGGCGCCATCACCCAGTGATAGGTTGACGCCGGACGTGGTGCACGGGGCGCGAGCGAGCGAGGCGCCCCGGCCGAGGCAACAACGCCCCTGACTCAGGGGTTCCCGTGCGACGCGGTGGACGTGATGCCGTTGCTTTCGGGTCCGCCCGAGGCCCTTGACGTACCAGTCCATCGCTCGTCGCCGCTCTACATGGCCCAGGCCTGAGAACATCGACGCGAGGAGGCTCTCCAGTTCTCCCTCCAACCCCTTCATCTGCGTCGGCGTCATGCATGGGGAGCACGCCCGGACTCCAGTTGGAGCCCCCCATTACCCTGGATGCTGTCACCCAGGAGCCCGCGCGCACCGTCCTGGCACGGGTGCTCAACAGTACCAACCGGCGCACCGTGTGGACCCTGAGTGGGCAGGGGGCGAAAGCCGTGGAGTTGCCCCCGCCAAATCGGACAGCACAGGGTTGAGCGTTCGCAGTGCGGAACTCGCGGGGGGACTTCATCGTGAGCCCTCGGTGCGGATTGCATTGGAGTGCGGGTGATACCCAACTCCCGGAAATGGGGGCTGATTCGGACACTCGTCCCAGTCCGTCTGAAATATTCAACCAACCCGGTCAGTCGCCCCCTCGACGCGCGCTCGCACATCATCAGGTAAAACGCCATCAAGCATGCTGGGCGGAAACAAAACGAGATCGGCTTAGATAATTCTTCCGGATGCGCGGGCCCCTTGCCTGTCACCGGGTGCTTGAGCGTCGCCAGTACGGACACTCGACATTTCCACGCATATCTAAACCATCTCGACTCGATAAAGCCATTGTCGCGCCCCCTGAGGCCAATAACTCGCGGCGGTTCCACTGCCTGGGCGAGCCACAGACCGTGACAAAACGAGCCGCAGTCTTCACGACCTCTCCCCATCCCCACTCGAGGTTTTATGTCTCCCGAGTCCCGCAACCGTCGCCAATTCTCCCGGCGCTCCCTTCTGCGTGCCGGCAGTGTCGCGGCCGGTTTCGCCGCCTTTGGCAGGTCTGGCCTGCTGATTGGCACCGCCCACGCCGCAGAGACAATCATCAACCCATTCACTGGCTACTCAATCTCGGATGGGTGGTGGGACCACGTCAACCGCGGCTCCCTGGGCGGCATCGACTACGTGATGGGCGTTGGTACGCCGCTCCCGGCCTGCGCGTCGGGGCAGCTCCGGATCGACTGGAACAACGGCACGGGCGGCTACACCGCGACCATCGTGATGGCCAACGGAATGAGGAGCCAGTACCTCCACCTGTCTGGATTCAACGGCGGCGAGCGCTACGTCCAACAGGGAGAAATCGTCGGGTACTCCGGGGGCGCTGCGGGTGCACCCGGCTCCGGGTCCTCGACGGGTCCGCATCTGCACTGGCATCTGGTGACCGCCGGCGGCACCCGGGTGAACCCGCTCGACTACGTCGGCGCCGGCAGCGGCGGCACCGGGGGCGGTCTGCCGCTGGAGGACCGGCGCCTCGGGCATCTCGGCACCGCGGGGGGCTGGGCCCACATGCTCAGCAACCTCGTGCTGCCGGGCAACACGACCTACGGGGCGTTCTCGCCGGGCCCTGGACAGTCGCCGCGCGCCATGGCGAACATCGACGGCGTGATGATGCTGGTCTACGCCGGCAGCAACGGCTGGACCACGATGAGCAGTGGCCTGGCGATGGACCCGGGGGCGCCGCTCAACGTGCTGCGGACCCCGGCCAATGCCTCGGCCCAAATCTTTACCCTCGAAGACGGACGGCTCTGGCACACCTTCGACGGCAATGGCTGGAAGAAGTTCCCGTCGTCCGTGACGGTGTCTGGCAACTGCACCTTCTCGATGACGGCCAATGGAACGGACCTTCATGGCCTGTTCAACGACAACGGCCGGCTGTTCCATGTCTGGGCTGACGGTTCCGGCTGGCACAAGGGTGACACCCAGGTGGACCTGCAGCCCGGCTCCGACCTGGTCGCCGTGATTCAGCCGGATGGAAGCCTGCAAGGCCTGTCACTGGAGTTCAGCCGGGTGCACCACATCTTCGGGGCAAACGGGAGGTGGAACCGGATACCGACCACGGCGTCCCTACCGACTGGGACGCCCATCGCCGGCCGCGCCGCCTATGGCTGGCCGCAGTTGGTCGCCAACCACAACGGTGCCATCACCCACGTCTGGGGCACCTCGTCGGGCTGGATGTGCGTGCCGACTGGACAGACGACGAACCCGGGACGGCGGCTCAGCCTCGTCCCGGATGTCGCCTCGGCCTCGTTGGTCGGCCTGACACTCTGAGACGCGCCTCACCTCCTCGGACGAGGGCGCCCCACACGCCCGCGCTGCCCGGTCCAGGGTTCGGTCCGACGATGTTTCTTTCACATCGCCAGGCAACTTTGGACCGTGCGTTCAAATAATCCAAGACCGGACTCCAACTCCACGTCCGTGAATCCTGGAGTATGAGCATGGCAACGCGCGTCACAGGTTGTGTCTCTTCAGCCGGTGCGTCCACCGCGAGCAGCGCGGCGGCGGAGGCCGCTCGGCGCGCGGCGGAGGCAGCAGTACGTGCAGCAATTCCGGGCGAAATACCCGGATGCGTTCGCCGCCGAAGAGGCAGCAGCGAAGCAGCTCAACGACGCGCTCAACGACCCGCAGTTGCTTGAAGCCGCCAGGAACAACCCGGACGTCGCCAAGGAGAGCCTCGAGGCGGCAACGTCGCTCGGGGAGTCCTCGCAGGCCAAGGGCGCACTCGAGTGGGCTGCCAAGGCGTTGGACCCGAATGGCCCGGCGGGAACCGCCTTCGAGAGCCTCAAGGACCAGATTGACGACGACGTGGTGGCGACGGCGCTCACCACCACTTCCGGCCAGCTCCTGGCCGAGAACAACGGCGATGTCGAGGCGGCGCTGCAGCAACTCACGGTAATCACCGAGCCGCTCGTCCAACTCTCCGAGGGAGGCGCGTCCGTCAAGTCTGGCATTGAGACAATCAAGACGGCACTCGCGTCGGGCACTCCGGAACCACTGCTGGAGCTCTCGAAGTCAGACGGAAAGCTGGGCGCGGCGCTGGCGGGCGTGGGCGCCGCCTACGGCCTGGCGAGCGCGACGAACGACGCGATACGGGGCGAGTGGGGCGACTTCATCAAGGACCTGGCCAGTTCGGGCCGCAGCGGCGCGGAGGCCGCGGCCTTCGCGATGCGCACCCTCGGTGAGTCGGGCCGCATCGCCGCGCAGACGGGCGAGGCGGCGGCGGCGTTCCTCTCGCGCCTGGCGCCCGCGTTCGGTGTGGTGGCCAACTCGGTGGTGGTCGCGGACCACTTCAAGGACATGGTGGACGACCCGACGGTCGGCAGTGCCTTGCAGACCTTCGGGGACGCGGTGGCGTGGGTGGGAGCGCTCGTGGGCACGGGGCTCCCAGGCGTCGGGCAGATTATCGAGGGCGTGGGTCTGGTGGTCTCCGCGTTCGGCAGCCTGCTCGTCAACAAGGAGAAACAGGAGGCGCTGAACAACGAGTCCGAGAGCATTCTCCTGGAGATGGGCCTCGACCCGGACGTGGCGAGGACGCTCGGTCACGGCGATGACCAGCCCGAGCGGCTGGCCTCGGACCTGGGCCTGTCCCCGGCGCAGATTCAGGACCTCGCCAAGCGCTACCCGACGATGTTCGACGCGCCGGGCCTGGGCCAGGCGGTCATCGACGCCGCCAAGGCGTGCGGCATGAAGGGCCAGGACGCGATGGGCTTCATTGACTCGCTGTCGAAAGGCCGTCCGGACTTCGCGTGGGACCTGCTGGGCGTGATGCCGAACATGCAGGGGGACGGCACACACCCGACGGCCACGGACGAATCGTGGCGCACCTACGTCCAGGGCCGCTACCCGGATGCATATGCCTACGCACAGCAGCACGCGCCGGACCTTTTCGGCCAGACCGCGGAGTCGCGCCTCAAGGCGGGCCAAGACTTCGAGCATTACGCCGGGACAATGGACTCCCCGCTCGTGTACGCGAACCTGTGTGAGCAGAACAAGGGCGACGAGGCGTACACCAGCGAGTTCATCAATCGGATGAAGGACAACGGCTCCCTGGACAGCTTCGTGCAGTACATCAACCAGCACGGCCTGGACGCGCACCGTAGCGGCGCCAAGGCCGCCCTCGACGCCGCGGTGAAGACGGGCGTGCTCTCCGAAGCGGACGTCCAGAACTACCTGAACGGCAGCAACGGCGATGCCTGGCACGCCATCCTCGGCCGCTGACCCTGGCCGCCGGAGCGCATCGAGTGAGATATCGAGGCGCTCCGTGCACGGCTTCCTTGCAAAGTAGGCCTTCACCAGCAGAGCTTCGACGAAAGTGCAGCAATTGTTCAGCCGGGGCGGCGCCAACGGGACACGGACGCCCGGTAGCGCGCATGGGAAGTATGCCCGGCTCACGTCGTACCTGGAGTCGAGGAACGCTCCAAGAGGAGTGGTGAGCCCCTCCTCCAAGACGGCCAGCGGCTCGCTGTCGAATGACATACGGGCCAAGGCAGGCGCGCTCCTGGGAGACGAGCGTCGCGTAGCCGGATGGCTCCGCGAGGCGCCCCCACGCACGGAGCCGTCGAGCAGGCCATGGGAGGGGCGAGTGGCTTGCGCGACGGAACGGTGGATTCGCCACGAGTGTCTCGTGTAAGCACCCGCTGGAGGTCCCCTGTGCTGACCGTCGTGTTGCTGAGCCTGTTGGCCGTGCCTCCGGTGGAGGTCGAGGTCTTCGTCCCGCTGTGTGACAACGCGTTGATCCAGTGCGGCCGTCCTCCCGCAGGGGCTCCGCGCGCGCTGGAGACGAACCTCTACTGGGGGGCGATGTACGGTGCGGAGCGGTTCCTCTCACGGGCTCCTGGATTCAAGATGGTGAGCCGAGAGCCGGGACCCGAAGGGGCCGCGGTGCTGCGCGAGCTCGTCCTGGAGCGGACCGCGGCGAAGGGAGAGCGGCCCGTGCGGCTGCGGCTCCGCGCCTATGCGGGCGACGCGATAGACACGGCGCTAGAGGACTTCCTGCGTGCGGCGGCGGGCGCGAGTCGCGCCGACCTGTTGGTGTGGGCCGGACATGACCGGCTCATGGACCGCGAGCCTCCCCGAGTGGATGCACCGCCGGGAGCCACGCCCAGGCCCGTGGTCGTCCTCGCCTGCATGAGCGAGCAGTACTTCGGTCCGGTGCTGAAGACGCTGGGCGCGAGCCCCATCGCGCTCACGCGAACGCTGATGGCGCCCGAGGCCTATCTGCTGGAGGCGCTGGCCAGCACCGTGGCGCGCCATGGGCCCACGGAGCCCAAGGCCATGCGCACGGCACTCGTGGAGGCCTATGCGCGCTATCAGCGCATCTCCCTCCGCTCCGCGGGCTCCGTCTTCTCGAAGCTGCCCCCGTCGGAGGTCGCGCTGCCTGGCGCGGTAGCTCCCGCGTCGAGGTCGAGCCCCTGAGGCGAGCGACAGCGCAGAGGGCAGGCAGGCCTCTGCCGTGACCGCGCCCGAAGCGTGCATCAGACCGATGCATCGAACCCCGGTCCAGGCTGCGCAACGACAGACACTTCGTGCGCCAGCAGGGCCCCACCTGGGCGGGATGACCTGTCGCAGGCCTGATTCTCCAACTGCTGCGGCTCCTCGTGGCCTACGCCGACTTCCGCGCCAGGTCCCAATGCTACCGGATTCATCTGACCGGATAACGGTTGGCCTCCGTCAACAACGAAGCATCCACGGCGACCTGCATGCGGGCGGTCGAATCCCACTCTGAAGAGGCTCCCGCTCCGCCAATGAATGGACGTGGGCAACTCCACTGGGTCGCGGGCTTCACGCGAAGACCGCGTCAGGACTACATTCATTGACCGCTCATGCGTTCACTCCTCCTGCCACTCCTGCTCTCCGTCGCGCCCGCGCCCTCCCCGGAGATTTCGTCGGCGAACCTCAAGAAGACCCCCGCCTTCCAGGACTGGCGCGGCGGACGATTCCTCTTCGAGGAGCGCTGGGTCGACCTCCCGGAGGTCGGACTTCGCGTGGGCTACTTCGTCGTCGCCAGCCGATGGACCCGCCAGTACGCGGACAAGCTCCCTTTCCATGACGCCTTCTTCGTGGTGGACCCACGCACGGGGCAACTCGTTGCCCCGGCCCTGGTACGAACGAGCCTGCCGCGCAATGGCTGTCCGACGATGGGCGAGGTGGCGCGGCTCATCCCCGAGCCCGAGAGCGAGACCTCCGCCGCGATCCGCTTCGGCAATGCTCCTCAGCGGTGTCTGTTCCGGCTCCAGCGCACGAAGGAGGCATGGGCCGCTTCCCTCTTCCCGGATGAGGCACACTCCCCCGTGGAGGCCTTTCCAGAGGCAGTTGCCGCCCTGGAGAAGGCACTGGGTCCCAGGGACGGAGGGGCTCGCGAGCTCAATTGGTCCTACCAGCCCAACTCCCGCTGGCTGCTCGCTGCGTCCCAGGATGAGTGCGCCCTGTGGGTCATCGACAGCATCAACCCTGAGGTGAACGCCACGGCCAGCAAGGCCATGACACGGGAGATCTGCGAGTGTCTCGAGGGGACCGTCTCCGCCGACGACCCGTATATCCGGCTGCCCCAGACAGCGTACACCATGAGCAGGATGGGTGCGGGCACTGCGCTTCCTTCGTGTGATTGCACGTTCGCGCAGACAGGTGAAGCAGGCGTCACGTGCGAGGCGTACATGGGTCGCCCATACTCCCTTCCGGAGTTCGAGGAGATGCAAAAGGACGGACGGCTGACGGAGAAGAACAGGGTCGAAAACCTGAAGGAGTTGGAGGACCTCCGTCGTACCCATCAAGGCCTGCTCGCCGCGAACGAGGATGCGCTCGCTCAGTGGAAAACGGGAGACCAGAAGGCGGCGCTCAGCGCGTGGACCACGCTGTACCGAACATGGCTTGAGAACGGCCGGCCCATGGCTGGGGGAACCCTGGACGAGTTCGCTGTGGAGGACGCAACCCTGCGGGAACAACTGAACCAGCAATTGGAGGCAACCATCGACCTCCGGGCGGAGATCCTCAACAACCTCGGCTTCGCGCTGTGGTCCCACAAGGAGTGGTCCCAGGCCGAGGCCGTCCTCGACGAATGCCTGGCGCTGCTCACCGCGACGGGCCACGAGCGCAACGTGCTCAACCTGAATCGGGGAGACCTGTTTCGGGACATGGGGAAGGGACCTGAGGCCATCAAAGCCTATCGGTCCTTCCTGCTGCGCAAGGTCACCGCGGCTCAACGCAAGTACGCGGAGCGAGAATTGCGGAAGCTTGAGCAGCGATCGAAATGACTGCCTGAATGACCTGCCGGGACGCACGCGTTCGGCCTTCGAATGACGCGAGGAGGAGCCTCGGCCGTGCCTCGGAGCCTGTCAACGCGAGTGAGACAGTGAGTTCGAGAACGGCGAACCGCGCGGGGGCGTTTATCCAAACGGTGGCCGTCGGGTCCATCACCGCGCGCAGCACCCGCGTCGTCCCCCCATGCCAGACACCGACTTCCACGAGTCGCCGCCGTCCCGCGGCGCGCTTGGCGAGGCAGGCTCGCCCGGAGGCGGTGGTCTGCGTTTCGGCCTGCGCCAACCCCGCAAACCAGCGGGCGAAATGAGTGATACCCCGCATGGCCCTGCGCCCATGTCTGTACTGCCGAGCCGTTAGCGTCCGGGTGCCACCACCCCGTCACGCGCCTCCGCCCGCGAGGCCTGCCACGCAAGCAGCCTATCCCGCAGCCGCAGGGCAGGTCTCTCCACTGCGACGTAGGTCACCCATGCGACCCCATGCGTCACCGTGATGAAGGCGAGCAGATCCAATCCCCAAACACCCAAGGTCAGGTTTCGCCGCTCGAACACGCGCGCCACGACCCAGAACCAGAGATAGGTGCCATAGGAGAGGACCGCGGTCTGGTACACGAGGCCTCTCAGCGGTACGGGCAGCGCAACCGCTTCCGTGGCCACGAGCAGCCCGCCAAATCCCACCGCGAGCCCTGCGAAGATCCACACGCCTCCCCAGTCCGGCAGGTGAGGCACGCACACTGCCAAGGTCACCCCGAGCAACAGGGCACCCATCGCGCCGCAGGCCCCTCGCCAAGCCTGGGGCCACCGTTGCCAGCGCGGCGCGGTCTTCGCGAGAAAGACACCCACTGCGAGTCCATCCAGGTGGAGGTGGGTGCGCCACTGCAATCGCACCCACTGTTCCGCGGGCAGCAGGCCCGGCGTGGCGGTGTGTACCTCCCAGGCCCGGGCGCCCAAGCTCAGGAGCAAGGGCATCAGCCATGCCCAGGCGGGGGCGGAGCGGGCGCGCAGGCCGAAGGCGATCAGCGGCAGGACCACGTAGAAGTGTTCTTCGACACAAAGCGACCAACTCTGTACGAAGTCGCGCACGCCAACGTAGTTCTGGAGGAAGACGAGATAGTGCCAACCTCCTCCCACGAAGGGTGTCCCGAACAACCATGGCTTCAGTGCATAGAAGGCGAGGACGACAAAGTAGAGCGGAAGCGTTCGCATCCACCGTTTGAGCCAGAACGTGCGGAGCTGAAGTCCCAGAGGCGCTGAGTCCTCCATCGCGAATACCTGCCGACCAATGAGGTAGCCGGAGAGGACGAAGAACAGGTCCACGCCCACCCAGCCCACTTCAAAGCCGGCACGGAGCACCTCCGGCAGGGCCCGCCGCACGGACTCCGGGGCGTGGAAACAGAGCACCGAAACGATGGCCAAAGCCCGGAGCACGTCCAGGCCGTCCTTGCGTGAGGGCCCTGAGTCCAGGACTCCCGCGTCTGAGGTCTGCGGGTGAGAGGGGGGATGAAGGGCGCCTCGCATTGTCTTTCACACGGACTCGAGGACGGCAATGCCTCCATGATTGTTCGTTCGCTCCCGGGGATTCCTCGTGGCAGCCACCTTGCTCCGGATCCGAACAGCGGATCGACTGGCTCAGCGCTGGCAGTCGGCGACGCCTTGGCCGCCCGTGGCCATGGGGTCGACTATGAGTGGTTCGTGGATGAAAGCGTGGTTACGCATTCACCAGACAGTGCCGCCCTGCTTCACTGCCATCGAGTAGGGCGCCATGTCCTCTTGGCGAAGCAAGCCCGGGCGGTCCTCGGCGCCACAGCCGCACAGGGAAGCGACGAGCGCCTGCGCCATGCCGACTGACCGCATCATTCCGTGTCGATTCATCACGGTTCCCCCCGGAACCAGGCAGCACATGGTGGACGGAGTCCATCACGGCACGAGCATGAGCGACGCGCCGCGAGGCATCCAGGTGCGGAGAGAAACCACAATCGTGTATGTGACAAAACGAGCGCGGTGCCGGTCCGAGCCAACCACGTCAGAACGTTGGCCTCGTGCGTCACCGCTCATCGGGCACACCTCCAACGACTGCGCTGGGCGCGCCTTCGCCACCGCAGAGGAATTCCGGCGCCCCCTGCTGGAGTGGCCCCCGGTACAACGAGCACTGGCTGCTGGAGAATCACGACTTCCGCTCGCCGAGCTAAGCCCGGCGAGCGTTGATGCAGAGGCAGGCGGCCGAACCACCACCAACCCAGTGTCTCAACAATCCGGTGCGGTACAGCCACCTGCTCCTGGCTACGGCGCAGGCATCCAGGCCAGGCCCAAGTTCCTGGCGCTGCCTGAGTTCACGTCCTGGATATCGCTGCCGTCGGCCAGATTGGCACTCCGGAGCACGGTCCCCAGCCAATCCGCCCAATACAGCCGCCCGGCCGTGACATCGATGGCAATCCCATGCACGGTGGTCTGGTTGGTCACCAGGGTGGTGACGTCGGAGCCGTCCAGGTTGGCGACATAGATGCTGTTGCCGCGGGTCGAGTAGTACACCTTCCCGCCGCTCGAATCGACCGCCAGACCCACGCCCAGTCCGCCCAGGTTTGAGGCGAGGGTCTCCAGGTTGGTACCATCCA
This sequence comes from Myxococcus sp. CA005, assembly GCF_006518205.1. Classification (NCBI taxonomy): domain Bacteria; kingdom Pseudomonadati; phylum Myxococcota; class Myxococcia; order Myxococcales; family Myxococcaceae; genus Myxococcus; species Myxococcus sp. CA005. Next base: position 69,939 of record NZ_SRLV01000030.1, read on the forward strand.
GATTGAACCGTACGAGCCTGGTGTTGTTGTAGGCAATGACATACACACTACCGTTCGGGACATCGACCGCGATGGCAGACGGGCTACCGATTCCGCCGACGACCTGCGTGGGGTTGCTGCCGTCCAGCTCGGCGCACATGACCCGGCTTCCATTGAAATCGGACCAGTACAGCTTGCGGTTCGTCGAATCGACTGCCAGCCCGCTGGGGTAACCTCCGTTCGCCACGATATCGACTGGGTTCGCCCCATCACTGTCCGCTCGAACGATTGCGCTGTCGCGCGTGTAGAAGAGGGTACGGGTTACCGGGTCGGCTGCGACGGAAGATGCCCCGCTGATGCCGGTCTCGAGCTCAATGGCATTCGTGCCGTTCACGTCAACCCGCCACAGCGAGCCGGCGGCAGTCATCCAGTAGAGGCTCGCAAGACCGGTGACGTCGACCGTGAAGGTGGTGGAGGTGGTGTCGGAGCCGTCACTCACCGAGAGGGTGATGGTGGTGGAGCCGCTGGCGCTGGCGACGGGGACGACGGAGAGGGTGCGGCTGGAGCCGGAGCCACCGAGGGCGAGATTGCTGGGGTCGTTGGGCACCAGGTCGGTATTGGAGGACGTGGCGATGACCGTGAGGCTGTCGGCGGCGGTCTCCACGTCGCCCACGGTGAAGGCCAGGTCGCCGGTCGAGCTGCCAGCAGGGATGCTCTGGTCGGCCACCGAGGAGAGCGTGGGCGTGTCATTCACTGGGGTGATGGTGATGCTCACCGTGGCTTGGGCACTTTGGCCCTCGCGGTTGGTGGCGCGAAAGATGAGCGCATCTACGCCATTGTAGTCGGCGCCGGGGGTGTAGGTGACGGAGCCATTGGCGCTGATCTCACTCAACGTGCCGTGGTCCGGTGTATCGACAATCGTGAAGGCAAGTGCCCCATTGCCGCTGGCCGGCAGGCGCACCTCGAGGGGCGTGTCTTCCACCGTCTCGAGGGTGATGTCGCTGGCTACCGGCGGTGCGTTGGGCGGCGGGTCATTGTCGCGACAAGCGCCGAGGGTGCTGGCGGCCAGTCCAATCACCAATCCGGCGCGCAATGCGGCGGCTGGCGCTGTGAGCCATCTTGAAAGCAAATATGACATGAACGTTCCTCGTGGGGAGCCCTACATGGGACTGTCAACATGAAGCGCCGGGTTGTGGGTTCGACGCAACCTTCAAAAGGCAAGAAGTGGGAGGGGTAGATTTATCGTGCGAAGTGGCTCTGGGGTCATGCTGGGGAAACGCCCAGACGGCCAGCAACCAGAGCAGGTACCGGGTCACGTCAGCGCGGCCACCTCAACTCTGAATGCCAGCGCATGGATATTGGACCTGGTGCTTACACAGCGCGGGCTCTCAGCCCAGGCCCAGCCGCCGAACTCGAAGGCCAGCAGCCGGATGCCCTGGGTGCTGCCCCGGCGCAGCACCTGGCCCTGTCTCATCGAGGCGCAGAATCATGGGCTGGGCATGATCCACTCACCTGGAGAGGTGAGTGATACCGCTGCCCTTCCCCCTCACGGCCCCGTCGATTCGCGGAGGCGGGCGGATACATGCCAGGAACTTTGTGTCCATGGCACTCAAGTGCCTGGCGGCGGATGTCGGGACGACGTTGGCCATCCGCGTCTTGCGCGCCGAGCCGTCGAGAGCGTGGAGTGGCGTCGTGCATTCCATGAGGGGGCGGCCCATTCCGGGCTTCATCGTGCTCCTCGGGGGGAGACACTCGATGCGAAGCCGTTCTGCTGTGCTGCGGTCGTGGGGGCTGGGCGTGACGCTGGCCTTGTCGCTGGGCGCATGTGGTGTGGAGTCCCTGGAGGAGAAGGTACGTCCTCTGGAGAATGGGGTGTCGCCAGGGAACGGCCAGGCGTTGACGCGTGAGCGTCCGGAAGCCTCGTTGACGTGGGACCCGTATGCGGACGCGGTGGCATCGGGCACCACGGCGGCGGTGCTCAACGCGAGCGCAGCGCTGGGCGCTCCCGACGGGCAGGCCGCGACACTGCTGGGCTTGCTCAACACGGCGCTGGTGCTGGACCTGGGCCAGGGAGAGGAAGGCACCGGCGACCTGCGCGTGTACTACCAGGGTCTGTCGTTGGCGCTGGTGGCGCAGGTGGACTTCCTGAAGGCGGACGGGACCTTCATCGGCTCCAGCTCGTTGCACCTGGTGGAGTTGGGCCTGGGGACGCATGTGGCGGTGGCGACGTACCCGGGGAACGTGCCCTATCGCTACGTGCGACTGAGGGGCTCTGTGCTCGCGCTCTACCTGGTGGACGCGGTGGAGACGTCGCTACGGGCCGTCTGTGGTGATGGGGTGCTGGGCAGGTTCGAAAAGTGTGACGACGGCAATCAGCTCTCCGGAGACGGCTGTAACAGTGTCTGTGAGGTGGAGCCGGGCTACACCTGCACGGGGCAGCCAAGCGTTTGCGACAACAACTCAGCGCCCACGGTCGAGGACGTCCACGCGAACACCTCCGAGGACATCCCGGTGGACATCACCATCCCCGCGGTGGACCCGGATGGCGACGTGCTCGACTTCTCCTTCACCCTGCCCGGCCATGGAATGCTCACGGACACGGGGGCGTCGGTGACGTACACCCCGAACGCGAACTTCGCCGGAGAGGACACCTTCCAGGTCACGGTCTCCGACGGCAAGAAGCAGGCAACGGCCACCGTCTCGGTCACGGTGACTCCGGTCAACGACGCGCCCGTGGCTGCCTCTGCCACTGTGACGGTGGGCTACAACACGTCGACGCCCATCACGTTGGCGGCCACGGACGTAGATGGGGATGCGCTCGCGTTCACCGTGACGGATCCCGCTCACGGAACCCTGTCCGGGACGGGCGCCCAGTTGCTCTACACGCCGGCCGCGGACTTCCAGGGGGAGGACTCGTTCACCTTCACGGCCAACGATGGCGCGCTGACCTCCCATACCGCCACGGTCATCATCACCGTCAGGGGGCCGCCTGTCTGCGGCGACGGCTACATCGATTCGGGTGAGGTGTGTGACGACGGCAACCGCGTCGCGGGAGACGGCTGCCGAGCGGACTGCCGTGGCGTGGAGGTATGCGGCGACGGCCTGGTCGACAGCGTGACGGGAGAACAGTGCGATGATGGCGGCACGATCCCCGGGGATGGCTGCGACGCCGCGTGCCAACTGGATGCCTTTTCAAATGTGCCCCCCACGCTCATCAGCGGGGCATTGGACTGCACCACGGCCAACTCGAACCCGGGCCGTAAGGCCGCGGTGGATGCACTGGGGCGCTTCTACGTCGTCATGAGGTGCGGTGGCGCCGTCCATGTCAGCGTGAGCGTGGACCGTGGCCACACCTGGGTAGGTCCCACTCCCCTGGGCATCACCAACGCGGCGGAAGTCGCGATTGAAGGCGGCCCCACCGGAATTGCCTACGTCGCGGCCACCAGCGCGGGCACGCTGATATTCACCCGGACCGTCGACGCGGGAGCAAGCTGGGAGGCGCCGCGAGTCCTCAGCCCGGCGGCCAACCCTACCGTCAGTCTGGATTCCAGGGGTGACGCCCTCTACATCTCCGTCTCGCGAGGCTCCACGGGAGTGAGCGTCCTCCAGAACTTCGCGCGAGGCGCGAATGACTTCAGCGTGACGGATGTAGACCAGAACAATGCCTTCTTCGACGTCATCGTGGACAAGATCAGCGGAGATGTCTTCTCGGTGAGCGACGACCCCTCCTTCCGCATCCGCAGCAGCAGCGACCAGGGGACCACCTTCGGCCCGCAGAGTTCCCCACCGGGGCAGGCGTTCTTCTCGGACTGGACGGGCTCCAACGGCTTCATCTACGTCACGGGCTCCTTCGGGGACGACAACGTGGACGTCATCCCGATGTCCGCGCCGGGGACAAGCACCCAGGTGCCGGGCCTCCCCACGGACATCGGTCCCGCTCCCCTCCGGGTGATTGACGCGGACGCGCTCGGCAACGGCTACATCGCGTCCCAACGGGGGACGGGCGACATCCAGTTGGACCGGATGCTCGTGGGGGCCGCCATGATTCTGGCCACGGATGCCAGGACAGTAGGGCCGGGCGCCGCGCCAGCAGTCGCGGCGCTCCCCTCGAACGGCGGCGCCCTGGTGGCCTACACGAACGGCACCAGTGTCTACGCCTCAGTGGTGGTGTACTGAATCAACGGGGTCCCTGATGCGCGCCCTCCAGGTCGTAGGAGAGGCGCGCATCCAGGTGGCCCATGCGGCCTTCGACTCGGACTCTGGCTCGCGCTCCGCGCGGGGCTTCATTCGGGGAGCTGAACGAAGGGCCCTGGAGCGGTGGCTCAAGGGGAAGGCTGCAGCGCCTTGCGCTCCTTCGCGCAGACCTGGACCAGCTCCAACATGCTCATGCTGGCGCCGCCGATGTCGAACTTCTGCTCCTTGAAGTCGGGGTATCGGTTCTCGAGGATGCGCCCCTCCGCGATGCAATCGTTGAGCTGCGCGAGCGCCTCGTTCTTGCGTCCCTTGGAGAGGTGGGCCTTCGCCGCGTCGTAGGCCTTCCGCTGGCCCTCTTGGAACCGGAGCTCCACGTCGACGCGCTTCAGGGGCGCCTGCAGGGTCTCTGCCTTCTGGGCACACTGGGCCATCACGTCCTGGGGCTGGGTGCGGACCCCGTCCACGAGCACGTCAACCGCCGCGAGGCCGGCGTTCTCCTTCACCATCCGGGCGCCCTCATCCTGGCAAGCCTTGAGCTTCTCCGCAGCGCTCGTGTACAGGGCCCTGCGCTTGCGCAGGTCCGTGGAGGACGCGGCGGATGCCGCCGCCTTGCCGGCGACGTCCAGCGCCTCACCGGTCAGCCGGCGCAGCGCCCTCACCTGCTTCGCGAACTCGAGCGCCTCGACCATCTTCAGCCAGTCGGCGCGCGACCGCTCGGCGGACGCAGCGTAGCCCGCGTCCTGCCGCTCCAGCGCCGCGTGCGTCTCGAACATCTGCATGATCTCGTCCACGCTCTTCGAGGCGGTCTCAACCTCGGCGTCGGTCGCCGAGATCGCCTTGGCGACCTCGAGCTGCTCCTTCGTGGCGGCCAGCCGGGACGCGAGCTGGACCCGGGCATCCGCCGCGGCCAGGACAATCTTCCGCCGGGTGATGCGGTCGTTCAGCTCCGCCATCCGCTCCTTCGACTCCTTGGCGTACAGGGCGTAATCACGGTCCTTCTTGACGAGGGCGGCACCCGCCTCCAGCACCACGCCAATCTGCTTGACCGCGTTCTCCGCCGCCTGGAGCTGCGCCTCCGAGGGCGTCTCCTTCTGGACCTGGGAGACCAGCGCCACCGCGTTCTTCCGGGCCTCGTCCACCTTCGCGCGCTGCTGCTGCAGGTCGACCTCGTACCGGCGCCGCTCCATCGTCGCCCGCCCGTCCTTGAGGAGCTGACGCGCGTCAGCGGCGACCGGGCTGATGGCGGGGTTCTTCACGTGGACCGTCTCGAGCGTCTTCTCCAGGATGACCATCGCTGTCTTCGCCTCCTCGAACTGCTCGGCGGTCACGGACCGCTTCTCGACGTTCCGCAGCGCCTGGACGACCTCGGCGCGCGCCGCGTCGAGGGTGCGGACCTGGAGCGCCACCTCCACTTCGACGAGCGTGTTCTTCACCTCGGCGAGATACTGGCCAATGGCCTGGCTCCTCGCCGCCTGCGGCTCGTACTTGTCCACCAGCTTCCGGACGACGAACGCCGCGGTCTTGGCCTCGGAGAGCTGCTCGGGCGCGGGCCGCTTCACCCGAAGCGCCTTGGCGGACGCACGGAGCTCTTCATGGGCAGGCTCCAGCTCCACCTTGACCCGCGAGACACCCGCCTGCGCCACGAGCTCATCCATCCGACGCCTGGCCTGGGTGACCTCGGCGCGGGCCTTCTCCGCCTCCGCGCGATAGGCCTTGTCCTGCGCCTCGAGCGGCCTGCCCTCCTCAAGCTGCTTCTGCAGCGCGGCCACCGCCTTGTCGGTGGCGGCGAACTTCTCGTCCGACCAGGCCTTGCCCACCTCGTTGAGCGAGCTCGCCAGGGTCTTGCGGCTCTCATCCAGAAGGCCCCGCTGCTTCTGCGCCGACAGCTGCAGCCACCGCTCGTCGAGCGTCTTCTGGTGACGGGCGAGGGTCGCCTCGACCTCGGTGAGGTACGTGGAGAACTTCGGGTCCTGGCTCTTGAGAGGCCGGCCCTCCTCCGCCAACTTCACGAGCGCGTCCACCGCGGCGCGGGCATCGTCCATCGCCTTGGAGCCCGGGTCACCCTGGCCGAGCTTCGCCATGCGCTCGTTCAGGGGCGCGAGCGCGCCGTCGATGCGTCGGCGGTACTCGTGGATGTGGACCTTGGCCCGGCGCTCGTCGACGTACTCCCGCTGCGTCCGGAGCTGCTTGCGCGCTGCCAGGACCAGCTTCGCGTACTCGAGGTCCTCCGTCTCGAAGCTCGCTCCGGCGTCGAGCGCGACCTTCAGCGCCTCCACCGCCGCGAGGGCGGCGTCGAGGTCGGCGTTGCGCGGCGGCTCCACTTCGATCCGCTGCACTGCCGTCGCGAGGTCGGCGCGCGCACGCTCCACTCGCTTCGATGCCTCCCCGATGGACCTCGCGGCGCCAGCCTGGGCGGACGCGGCGGAGGCGAGGATGAAGAACCCGAGCAACACCAGCCTTGAAGTGCGTACCATTCACGTCAACCTACTACAGCGAGGCGGAAGAACCCGGCATAGAGTCGGCCCCGCGCCACGCATCGGACAAGATGGAGCCCGAGGTGGGAGCGCCGAGGGGGGCCTGGCTCCCGGTGTGCCTAGCCAGAATTCGGTCGCTGCGGGGTGCCTGCGCCAAGACGCGCATCATGACGGCCCAGGTAAGACGGTTGCGGGCCCGATCCAGCAACTACGGCGCAGCGAGCAGCGCCTCCAGGCGCCGCGCGTAGAACCCGCGTGAGCGCTCGCCGTTGACGGCCGCCACCACCACGCCCTCGCGGTTGATGAAGACGGTGGCGGGCACGGTGGAGATGCGCAGCGGGCCCAGCACCTCGCCCTTCGCCGTGGCCACGGTCATGTGCACCCCCAGCGCAGCCGCAGTCTCGCGGTTGCGCGCCTCGCTGGGGTTGAGCGAAAGCGCGAGGAAACCGACGCCGCGCGCCTCGTACTCACTCCTCAGGGCTTCGAGCTCGGGCAACTCCCGAGCGCAGGCGTGTCAGCCTGGGGCCCACACGTTGATGACCCAGGGGCGGCCCAGCAGCGCCGCCCGGTCGATGCGCTCGCCCTCCAGCGTCTCCGCCCACAGGCTCTCCGGCACCGGCGTGCCGGGGCGGTCATAGCGGTCCTGGCGGTCACATGCCCCCAGCAGCAGGGCGAGCGCGAGCAGGAGCGGGGCGCAGAGGGGACGGCGCATGGGCTCTTTATGCACACGGAAGCACGCCCGCGCATCTACTTTCCGCGCGGGAACTCCGGCGGCGCTCCGGTGGAACATTCGATGGTGGCGGTGCGACAAGGGGTCGAAGAGACGCACGCCTCACCAGCGGTACAGGCAACGCAGGCTCCGTCCGAGCACACCGCGTTCGCGCCACAGGGAGCTCCGTCTGGCGAATTGCCGGGTGGTACGCATGCGGTGACCTGCCCCTCGCAAGCAATCGTTCCCATTCGACAAGCGATGCTCGGCTGACACGATGCGCCTTCCTCGGAACACAGCGCTCCGGTGCCACCATCGCTAGCGCACTGTGCGACCAGTGCACTGGATGTGCCGGGGCTGCCATTTCAGTGGCCCAAAGGGAGTCCCAGCCGCTGCTCTGATCGCCCGACGTCGGGGCGCAAGAAGGTGCGCAGGTTGCTGCACGGGACTGCACACATCCTCAAGCTGATAACTCCCCTGCATCGCGCTGGAACCGCCACGCACTCACCAACGAGGAGTACAGCCCTTCCCGGCGCAGGAGCGCCACGACTTCACCGGGCGTCGTGCTGCGCTCTGCCTCCGCCAGCACTCCGCACCACCCCTGAACGGCTACTCGGGTGCATCCGAGACCTCTTGAGGCAATTCTGAGTTCATCACTAGCGTGTCTTTGAACTTCCGCAGAGCGCTTGAAGCCCCAGCCTGGTGATGAGGTACGGGCCGCCCTTCACCGAGGAGATGAGCTTTCGCCGCTTCAACTGCTGGAAGACCTCCAGCGTGCAGAGCGACAACTGCCAGCCCTCTGGCGTGACACACGCCACATGGGTCAAACGCCCGTTCTCATCCTTGTGCTTCAGAATACGCCCGCCTTGAGCCAGCACGTTCAGGACGCGCAGCTCCTTGCGTGAGACGTTCACGGAGGAATCCTGCCAATTTGATGCGGGAGAGGGGCACACGACGCCCCCTTCGGCTGTCTCAACAGCCGATTTCCGCCCAGTGTGTGGGCGGGGCCTCAGGGTGATCTAGGCCTCCTGCGCATCAACCTCGAACGTCAGCGGTTTGCCTTCTGGTAACGGGGGCACCCAGGGTTGTCAAGTGACGGGGCCCGCGTCCCTGGCGAATACTTCGGAGATAAGCGTTCAGGGGAGGCCGGGCGGTTGAAGATGAAACAGGCCAGCAGCCGGCGGGAGGCTCGTCGCTGGCTGACGCGGCGTGGTGCCCCCGTCCTGCGTATGCGTTGCAGGCGATGTGGGCCCACCCACCGCAACAACACCAGCAGGCAGGGATAGTAGCCGGGACGATAACTGGCCAATTCTGTGGCTGGGCCCGCTCCCCAGCCCATTGGCCGCGCCACGAACAGCGCGTCAGCCAATGAGGTTCAGGGAGTGAGGCCAAGAGCGAGGCTGTTGAGTTCGTGAGGAGATGCACTTCTCATGGATTGGCAGCCTCGCCGTCTCTCCGCCGAGCAGCAGCAGGAGCGACGTCTTGGGGCAGCACGACTGCCGCCTTGTCAGGACCGGGGCCTGGGCTCGATGTGGAGAAGCGCCGGAGCATTCGCTCCAGCAGCATGGGTGCTCCGCCTCGCAAGTACGACACGGCGATGACACCCGCGAATCCAGCGAACGCCACCCCCATGGCGGCTAGCGCGGAGAGGCGGTTGCCGTAGCCCGCGACGGAGAGCCCCACCAACAACAGCACATGGCCCAGATACCAGGTCAACGCCAGACGCCCCGTGGACACCAGCGCCTCCCGAATGCGTCGCGGGAGGTGGTTCCCCAGGACAAAGCTGCCCCCCAGGACCAAGCAGGCGATACCCAGCGCGGAGAGCATGAACAGCGGCATGGAAGGAAGGGAGTGCGTGCCGAGGAGCGCCATCACGACGTTTGCTCCCAGGTGCTCGCCCATCGCGCTTTGAATCGCGAGCTTCACCAGCCCCGCTGAGACGAACTCCGACAGGACGAACAGACAGATGCCCGCCCACAGCATTCGCCGCGGCGTGGCACTGTCGCGCCAGTCGAGACGGGCCAGCCGCAGGCCCAGCACGAAGAACGCCAACCAGGGGAGCAAGGGACGAAAGCCATCAACCACCAAGTTGAGGGTAAAGCCGGATGGAGTCCAAAGGCCCCGGTACGTGAGCGTTGCCCAGTCCCAACGGGCATCCCAGTCCACGAAGACGGCCGCGAGCGGAAAGATGAGAATGAGAGCGGCCACAAGCCCCGAGAGCGCCTTGGATGACCAGCGGTGCAACCACGGCGCGGCCAAGAGCGCGACGCCGTAGAGCCGCAAGATGTCGCCGGGCCACACGATGAGGTTGAGAACTCCCAGCCCCCCCAGGAAGAGGGCTCGACGCCACAGCACGCGACGTGAGTCGGTGGTTTCCCTCCGCGAGAGAAGCTGCCCCACTCCCAGGCCCGCCAAGAGGACGAAGGTGGCGGCAGCGCGCCCTTCGGTCAGGTTGAACACGATGCGCTCCCAGCCCGAAAGACCCGAACTGGGAGGCCCCAGGACGAGGAACGCGTGCACCACGAACATCCCGCAGGTGGCACAGGTTCGAGCGATATCGATGCCATGAAGCCGCTCCGAGGGATTCGGGGTCATCGTGGGCGCGCCTTCCTGGCGCCAGTGAGGTGCCCCGTGCCATGGCCGTGAAGCAGCGTCTCGTGAATCGTTCGAGCGGCATCGTTCGCGGCGAGGTCACCTTGGGCGACCGCCGTCCAGGCCGCGTACAGAAGCGCCTCGAAGGTGGCGAACAGCCACGCGCTCGGGAGGTCCTGGCGCAGCACGCCTGCGTCCCTGGCGCGCAACAAGATGCGCATGATTTGTTCGTCCACCCGGGCTTCGATGGCCTTGAGCGAGGGCTCCTGACTCAGCTCGGAGACGACCAGGAGAAACCGGAGCCTGTCACCCCATGGGGCCAGTGCGCCCACCAAGGACTCCAGAGCCACATCGGGCGCCAGCCGCTCGAAGCGGTGCGCCTTCAACGCCTGTTCGAGCTGCACCAGGGAGTCCAACCCTGCCTCGCGGAGGAGTTCCTCTCGGGAGCCGAAGTACCGGTGAAGTGTCGCCCGTCCGACCCCCGCGGACCGGGCCACATCGACCAGTGGCGCGGAGGGGTCCACCGCAAACGCACGAGCCGCAGCGCTCAAGATGCTCGCTCGAGTATCCGAGCCAGACGCGACAGGCGGAGCCGCACTGATTCGCTTTCGTCCCATGTGAGACACTTTAGTCTCACTCAAGGCGCAAGGCAAACCTCGGGCCCGCGCACGCTCCTGTGCCTACCCAAAATTCGGTCGCTGCGTCCTGGGTGCGTCACGAACGCATCAAGTCGTGCGTCAATGCGAGTGAGCGACATCCCGACGCGACCGGCACCTCCCCACGTGGCGTCGAGGAAGTTCTTCGAGGAGGCGCGGCGAGCCTGCTCGTCCCCATGGCGCGGGAGACACTCACTTCCGTCGCTCGCGCACGATCCCTGACGAACTCCTCACCTCAGCGCGCAAGTCCCAGCACGAACCCGGTCGATGGGGGCACGGGAGTCACCGGCCCATCGCCAAAGTCCGTGGCTCCCGAGAAGTACCCCACGACCCGGCTCAAGCCCTGCTTGTCGATGTCGACATCGGCCACCCGGCTGCCGGTGGAGGGAAACCCTCGCGGCCTGCAAGTGCGCCTCGGGCGGCGATGGAAAGCCGCCATTCCCCGCTCCCGCAGAAGCTGCGCAGGCCATCGTGAACAGCGTCGTGAGCATCACCCTCCAGATGTTCGCCAGGGACACGACTTCACCTCCTGACGACGTGCACTAATCCCCTGCCATTTCATACGAGAACGAAATACTAGAGTGACTCATAGTGGAGTTCTGAATAGTTTGACCGAGAGCCCATCGTGGAGACACCCGCATGCTCGATCTCTTCTTGCTGCGAAGCTTCGTCGCGGTCGTCGAAACGGGAAATTTCACCCGGGCCGGCGAGCGCCTGCACCTGACCCAATCGACCGTCAGCCAGCAGCTCATTCGCCTTGAGCAGAGCCTGGGTTGCCGACTGCTGAACCGCAGCCAGCGTCATGTAGTGCCCACAGAAGAGGGGGAGCGCCTGCTTGGCTATGCGCAGCGGATCCTTCGCCTAGCCGAGGAGGCGACCGTTGAGTTGAACCCCGGCGGCAGCGGCGGTGTGTTGCGATTAGGTGTGCCCGAGGATCTCGGGGGCGAAGCGCTGATGCCGCTGCTTACGCGCTTCGCAGCCGAGCGACCGCGCCTGCGTCTGGAGGTCGAGTGTGGGTTGAGCCACCACCTCTTGCGCCTCTACCGCAACGGCGAGCTCGATCTGTTGCTGGTCAAGCAGTGGGGCGCCGACAGCGATTCCCATGCGCGCTGGGCGGAATCCCTGTGCTGGATCGACAGCGCGACGCAGCCGGTGACGGCGAGGTACGAGGGTGGCACGGATGCTCTGCCGCTCGTGGCGTTCCCCGTGGGGGCGCTCTATCGGCAGGACATGATCCACGCGTTGGAGAGCCGCGGGCGTGCGTGGCGGATTGGCTACTCGAGTGCCAGCCTCGCAAGCCTCTGTGCAGCGGTGAGCGCTGGGCTCGGCGTCAGTCTGTTGCCTGCGAGTAGCGTGCAGGCCGGCCATCGCGTGCTGGGCGAAAAGGATGGATTTCCTGTCGTAGACGGGCTCGAGCTTGCCCTCTACGCCCGTTCGAATCTCGGCGCCGTCGGCCGTACCCTGCGCGACGAGCTGTCCGACCTTTGCACCCAGCGTGCAGAAGCTGCGGTTCGTGCTTGAAGACGTGGTGAACGGGAACCACGCTGCTGGGCGTGGCTGGCGACATTGACCGAGCGCGCCGCAGATATCGCCAGCCGCGCAGAGGCTCACGACGCCTTCCGTGCCGGCGCACTCCCGAGTGTCATGGGCCGCCCTGTCGGTCAACCAGGCCAAGGAACCTGCGTGCTCGGGAGGGGCAAGGGTCGGCTTCATCGAAACCTGAACGGCTCCGCGGCGCAGCCGCGCGCCCAGGCCCAGCTGCACACCGCCCGGAGCCCACCACGGCTTGCGATTCGTCAGCGTGACGTTGAGGCATTCGGGCGCGGTCGCCGCCGTGAGACGCCGCTCCGCCACCGCATGCGAGCCCTCGTGCCGAAGCCGCCTGTCCGCGGCCACCGGCAGTGTGCGCGCGGATGCGTCCGGGCTGCTGCCCACCTCTCATACGCACACCTCGCGCCTACGGAGCCCCAGGAAGGCGGCATCGATGACCTCCGCCTCGGATGTTCCGTTGCGCAGCCGGTAGCGCGCCTTGAAGCGACAGGCCGCTTCGCGCTCCGCGCAATCGAAATCCAGCTCCTCGCTGAGCACCTCCGAGCGCGTGCGCGCGACTCCTCGGGACACAGGGTGAAGGCCGCCGTCGTGCGCGTGGATCCTGATAAGGACCGAGGCCCGCGCAAGGCGAAGCGCCACACGCGGGCCCCGGGACGACCGGTCTCAGCAGAACCAGCCGTTCTGCACCTGGCCGTCCAGGTTGCAGTTGCCCCAGGCGTGGCCGGAAACCCACTCGCTGCCACCGCTATACACGGTGAAGGTCTGCCCGCGAGTCAGCGTACAGGTCGAGCCGTTGGAGCGGTGCACCGTCAGGTCGTTGGCACAGATCTCGAGCCGCTTCCCGTTGTCCGACGACCACGCGTAGTAGTACGGGCCCGCCATCGCGGTCACCGAGCCCTCGCCATCCTTCTGCTGCGCGGGCGCCACTGGCACCTCCTGCAGGGTCTCCGGAGCTTGCTCCTCCCCTCCACAGCCAACGAGAAGGGCAGTCGCAGCGAGCATGGATGCAATCAAACGCATGGGTGTACTCCAATTAGGGGGCGCATTCATCGAGCCGGCTAATCCGGCTATACAAGTCTACGACAGGATTTGATTCTTGCCAATGCATCCGAAGTCTTGGTGGCTCCTGGAGCGACCTTTTTCTGACAATGCAATAGGTGCCCGTCCCTGACGCCTTGCGTTGGAGATTTTCGGACGCTGCGTCATATCCCAGCTTTCTCGGCGAAGGCGTCTCCACGCATGCGCTTCCACTGGGGCGTGGGCTCCCTCTCCAGTCGGGGGTGTTGCCAATAACGTGCTGTCTTCCGGCGAGGTTCACCGTTGAGGCATCTCGATACGAGCGCGTTCGTCAGGAACATGCGCGCGCTGGCCGAGTTCGTCACGCGCACGACGACCGACTGCACCGCGTGGAACTACTGATGCTTCGTTGACGCCACCTTCCCGGGCTGGAGGCGCGGAGGGATTCGTGCTCGGGACTCCGCCGCTGGTGTCCGGCATGCCCGATATGGCGGTGCACGGCATGCGTTTGAGCGGCACCTCGAAGGCCCCTGGTGTATCCCATGACGAAGACTCACAGGCCCGCCTTGCTGCTGGCCATGGTGCTGCTGGCGTGCGGGGACACATCCCTCGCGGAGCCAGCCTCATCGGAGCAGCCTGCGGCCGCGCTCGAGACCGCGGCGGAGCCAGAGGACATCCTCGCCCGGCTCCAATCCATTCCCGGGCTCAGCGTTGTCCTCGAGCAGCCCTCGCCCTTTCCGGGCACACGCTTCTTCTTGCTTCAGCTCGAACAGCCCGCAGACCACGAGCGTCCTCAAGGGGAGCGCTTCCAGCTCCGGATGACGCTCCTTCACCGCTCGGTGGACGCGCCCATGGTGCTCTCCACCGAGGGCTACATGCTGGCGCCCAGGCCCTGGCAGGCCGAGCCCACCGCCTTGCTCGGTGCCAACCAGCTCTCCGTGGAGCACCGCTTCATGGGGACATCCGTGCCGGCATCCCGGGATACGCGGCTGCTCACCATCTACCAGGCCGCGAGCGACAGCCACCGCGCCGTCCAGGCCTTCAAACCCCTGTACCCCGCGCGCTGGCTCTCCACCGGAGGCAGCAAGGGCGGCGTGACGGCCGTGTATCACCGCTATTTCTACCCGGATGACGTGGACGCCACCCTGCCGTATGTCGCGCCCAGCAACCATGGGCTGCGCGACGTGCGCTACGTCCACTTCCTCGCGGAGCTGGGGGATGCGGACTGCCGCACGAAGCTGGAGGCCTTCCAGCAGGACGTGCTGCTACGCCGCGGGGAGCTGCTGCCCTTCGTGGATGCGCTAGGTACGAAGTGGAACACCGGCTTCACCGTCGTGGGCGGTCCGGACCGCGCGCTGGAGTTCTCCGCCGTCGAGGCATCCTTCTACTTCTGGCAGTACGGCACCGCGTCCGCTTGCGCGAGCATTCCCGCCGCCGGCGCGCCGGCGGCGGAGACATTCGCCTTCCTGGACGATGTCGTCGGCGTTGCCTTCACCTACTCGGACCGCTTCATCGCCCCCTTCGAGTACGCCTACTACCAAGCCGCGACGCAGTTGGGCTGGTCGCGCTACCCCGCGAATCACCTGCGAGGGCTTCTGCGCTACCCAGGGGAGAACACGCCCGACGTGTACGTGAGCTTCCCTGTGACGGAGCCGTTCGACATGAGGGCCATGCTTCGGGTGGAGCACTGGGTCCGCAACCACGGCAAGCGGATGCTCTTCATCTACGGGGAGAACGACCCGTATTCCGCCACGGCATTTTCCGTGCGCGAGGACAACGACGCGTTCCGCTACTTCGCTCCGGAGGGCAACCACGGTGCGAGCATCGGCGGCCTTGCCGAGCCCGAGCGGGCCCTCGTCATGGAGCGCCTCTTCACGTGGATGGGGATGAGCGTTCCCTCCGCGGCGGTTCGCGCGCAGGCACTCGAGCATGCGACCGAGGCGGCGACTTCGAAGCCCGCTGCGTCATGGGTGCCACGAGGCCACCTTCAGCAGCGCGTCCATGCGAGTGAGTGGGACGCGCGGTCATCGGGCTTCATCCGCCTGGACAGCGACGCGCCCAACCGCAAGACGATGGCGGAGTCGCTCCAAGCCCCAAGGGCCCGCCGGTGATACCCACCCCCTCACGGCGGGCGCCAGGGAACTGAACCTCACGACAGCGGACCACGTGCTTCAGGAGGCCCCATGGCGGAGCCCCTCCGTGATGGGGGGCTCTACCCTCACTCCAGGCCCGTGATGTCCGCGCTCAGAAGCAACTCGTCTGCCCCAGGAGGGACGTGTTCGTCTTGAACTCACAGGCGCAGTTGCTCACCATGCACTTGAACGAGGCGGACTCCTCACACAGCGACTCTACCTTGCGCCAAGCGACGACGGGCCTCTCCCAGGTCAAATCCTTCGTATAGAGAACGCCGTTCTTGACCGCGAAGGCGTGCTCCCAGGTCCAGGATTCGTTCGAGGTTTCCTTCTCAGTGTTTGAGCAGCGGCTCGTGATGGTCATGACCAGACGGTTGTTCTCCACCTTCCAAGTCCCCAAATCGTTCCTCAAGTCCGCCTCAATCAGGAGGACGGACTTCCCCTTGATGAGCATGGCAAACGGATAGCTGGAACCGCTCTCCCTGCGATAGAGGCCGTCGCTCAGCTTCCCCCCGTTCAGCGGGGGAGCATCCGTCACCTCCGCGCCGTCCGCATCCCACGTGCTGCACCAACTCACGGTGTCACACTTGAGCGCGGAGTCCGAGCCGCCTCCGCTTCCGTCTTCGTCCCCCTCCCCTTCGCTTGAGTCGCCGCAACCCACCACCAGCATGGACAGAAGCACCAGGTACCGTGTCGCCGCCTTCATGTCGTCCTCCCAGGAGTCCTCAGGGAGCCCCCATGCCCCCCCCTGCTGACTGGAAGAGACAGGCCGTGCGACACCGTTGCGTGAAATCGACCAACATTGTTTCAGCCCCCCGGGACGGCGGCGCCGTTGATGGGCCGAGGAGAAGCTGCGGAAGCTCTCCGACGCAGAGGTGCCCCGCAGCAGCGTGTCGGGGCTGAAACTTGCTGCGTCGCCGCGTGCTGCTGGCCGCCTGAACCTCCCCCTTCACATAAAGAGCGGGAGCGCCACGAAATCGGGGCTGGCTCAGCAGCAGGAGGACTCCGTATCCGTCGCAGTGGTGCATCCCGGCTCTGTTACCGTCGCGCTGCCATGATTCTCGCGCGCCAGCCTCGGAGCCCCACTCTGGCTCCTCTCGTGGAATCCCTCTGGACATACGACGGGCAGCTCGCCCACGGCTTCGAGCGCATGCTGCCGTCTGGCCGTATGCAGCTCCTGGTCAATCTGCATGAGGACACGTTCCGGGACTACAGGCTCGACGGCCGCCTTGCACACAAGACTCGTGGTGTAGCGATTCAGGGCGCCTACACCGCACCGAGAGTCGTCGACACTGCCTGCCAGCGCTCCATCTGCGGGGTGAGCTTCGCCCCCGCGAGTGCGTCGCCGTTTCTGGGCATGCCGGCCTCGGAACTTACCGGGAAGGTCGTCGACCTCTACGAAATCTGGGGGCGTGACGGCACCATCCTTCGTGAGCGCCTGCTGCAAGCCTCCACTCCCGCGGCCCGGCTCGACGTGCTCGAGGCGGCGCTGCTCGCACGGGCACGCTCGTCCAAGCCTCGCGACGAAGCAGTGGCGGTCGCGTGCTCGCTGTTGATGGGCGGCGCGAGCGTCCGTGCCGTAGGAGTTCGACTCGGCCTTTCGCCGCGCCGGCTCATTGAGCGGTTTCAAGTACATGTCGGCATCAAGCCCAAGCTCTTCGCGCGCATCGCCAGGTTCCAGCGCGTGCTCGAATCGGCCGGGGGGGAGATGACCTGGACCACCTTGGCCGGTGAGCACGGGTTTTCGGACCAGGCACATCTGGTCCGCGAGTTCAGGGCATTCTCGGGAGCCACTCCCGCCGCGTATCGCCCTCGGTCGGAGGAGGCTCGCAACCACGTACCTCTCGACGAGCGGCAATTTCCTTCAATACGAGGCGGGCCGCCCCGGGGCACATTGCGCCAATGTCCCCAAACGAAACCCTGACCGAAGTCCAACCGCTTCCCCTTGAGGACCGACCGTACGGCAAGCTCGAGGGTCGCGTGCGCGACCTGTTCAGTCACATGTGGCTTCTCGGCGGGCAGACGGAAGCGCTCACGGAAGAAGCGCTTCGCAAGCAGATGGCCCCATCGAAGCACGACAAGGAGAGGCAGTCGTGAAGGTCCTACGTATCGTCACCAATGTGGGCGCGACGACGCCAGCCGCCGCCAAGCGATTCTACCGGGACGTCCTCGGGCTCGACGTCCTGATGGATATGGGGTGGATTGAAACCTACGGCTCAAGCGAAACGATGACTGTGCAGATCAGCTTCATGTCGCAAGGGGGCTCAGGCGCACCAGTGCCAGACATGTCCATCGAGGTCGACGACCTCGATGCGGCCCTCACTCGGGTGAAGAAGGCGGGAATCCCGATAGAGTATGGACCGGCTGACGAGCCTTGGGGCGTGCGCAGATTCTTCGTGCGCGACCCCTTCGGAAGGCTGGTGAACCTGCTCACCCATCACCGTTGAGCCATGCGGGGCTTCGAGCCGCACGCGGTGCTGGCTACGAGCACGGCGGAACCTGCCGCCACTGCTCACGCACAACCGACTCGTGCTGGAGGGCCTCCTGAGGCGAGATTTTTGGGACGCCGGTAGGCGCCTCCCCTCTTTCTCCTCGAGTACATGGGCAGCCATTCGCCGGCTGGCGGATGGCGCGACGCCTTCCACGCCCATCTCGAAGCGAAGAGAGGAACCTCCACATGCCGCCGCCCCCTATCCGCCGCGACCCGCCGAAGCCGCCTCCCGTCAAGCCTTCGCCCGCGACCCTACAGCCGCCCAAGTCGAAGCGCGCGCCGGCCACACAGAAGCCCGTCCCGGCGGCGACACAGCCGCCCCAGGACTCCTTCAAGCCCACGAGCCCCGGGACGACGCCCCCGCGGTTGCAGATGGGGCCCTACGTCCCCGGACATGAGCCCAAGAACGACAAGCCCCAGACACAGCCAGCTCCCGCGGCCCCAAAGAAAGAGGAGCAGGATTCGAAGGGTCTCGAGAACTGGGAGACGTATCCCAAACCGCTGGACACGACGGTAACAGCCCGCCAGCAGCTCCAGGATGGCAAGGACCGAGTCCAGACCTGGAAGGACAACCGAAGCGCGGGGCACGGTCTCGCGAAGACAATGAAGGAGGGCGTGAAGGACAACTTCGCCAAGTCCATCGAGGGCGGCAAGAACCCAAAGGACTGAAGTTGCCCCGGTTTCGTGGAGTTCCACCCGCTGTGCGAAAAGGGTCCCACGATGCCGAAGTCACGTCCCCCATACCCGCCGGAGTTCCGTGAGCGGGTCGTCGAGCTGTTGAAAGCCGGCCGCT